>JAWVZU010000100.1:0-12444 GCA_033722075.1 Lysobacterales bacterium | reverse complement strand
CGGCCCGAAGACCACCCCGATGCGGTGATTCAGGTTTATTCCGCACGCACCTGGGGTTTGAAGAAAGCGGTTTCGGTACACACCTGGATTGCCGCCAAGGGAGCCGGCGAGGCCGCGTATCGAGTCTATGAGGTGATCGGCTGGCGACAGCGCCGCGGGCTTTCCGTGGTCAGCCGATCCAACCGACCGCCGGACGGCAGCTGGTACGGCAACCCGCCCGCGCTCCTCAGCGATCTTCGCGGTCCTGCGGCCGATCGGCTCATCGACCGGATCGAAGCGGCCGCCGATTCCTATCCCTGGGCCGACGAATACACGGCGTGGCCCGGCCCCAACTCCAACACGTTTACCGCCTGGATCGGTCGCCAGGTCCCGGAACTGGGCCTGGACCTGCCGTCGACGGCCATCGGCAAGGACTACGCCGGCCTGCGCGATCTCTTCGGACCGCCGGTCTCCGGCAGCGGCATCCAGGTTTCGCTCTACGGGCTCCTTTCCCTATCCGCGGGCGCGCACCAGGGTCTGGAATTCAGCGTTTTGGGGCTGAGCCTGGAACTGGACATCCTCGATGCGGCGGTGGAGATTCCCGGCTTCGGACGGATCGGTCCGGATCCCGTGTAGCCGGCGAACTAGCCCGGATGTTGCATGAGTTGTCGGGAATTGCGGTCGATCTCGGGGAGCCAGCTTGGTCGATCGCCCGCCGAGGCGTAGCAGGGACTACGGCTCAAGGGGGATCGAGCGAGATGGCCCGCGAGATTGGGCGCAAAACCGACAGCGCGCAAACTGTTACCTTGAGCCGATCCAGAGCTCGTATACAACCTATTGATTTAGCTTGCCTTCTGGTCCGGATGCGCGTGTAACTCGTGCAACATTCGGGCTAGCGACAGTCGAAATCGGCCAGGATCGTCAGCCGGCTCATCTCGATGGAGCCGGTCCCATCCTCGCCCGCGTACTGGAAGCGCATCCGGTTGCAACTGCGGAAGGCCAGCGTTGCCGTTCCCCACGCTTCCCGTTGCACATCGTCAGCCCGGAAATCGTCACCGAAAGACGCGCCGAACGTCCGAATGAGCGGCACTTCGACCCGGGTTCGATCCTCGCCCAGCGGCGATGAGCCGACCAGCCACTGCTGAACCCCGTCGCGGTAGGTATACCAGCTGATGAACACGCCTTCCTCCCCCGAGTCTTCCTCGTAGATCTCGACGAAAACGCCCTCGCCCTCCCGCACGATGTTGTACCAGCTGCCGCTATGGCGTGGGTTGATGGGCTGAAACCCGGAAACGCCGAAGGCGGTCGGATCGTAGGCGGGAAACGAGAGAATGGCGTCGAAACGCGCGTGCCTGAGCAGGAGATCAAGCTCGCCGTCGAGATTGATGCCCGCAGCGACGGTCGCAGGGGTTGCGCCCACGACAAAAACCGTCCGCTCATCGCTGCCTTCGAAGGTGGGAATGATCGATCCCGTGTCGTCGGTGATCAGCGTGTTGGCCTCGTAGGAGATGCGCACGTTGAACGCATCTTCGCCCTGCCGCACGCCCACTCTCGGCGCCAGCGGCAACCCGCCGAGACGACGAAACTCGATCAGCAGCGCCGAGCCCTCGAGGTGGCAGGGCGTCCGCCAGGCCCGTACGCCGACCGGCGCCCTCAGCGCCCCGGGATTCTGCTGGTCCACAAGCTCCGATTCATACTCGTAGAACAAGGTGCCTTCGACATAGCTGGCCTCGAAGGTCGGCAGGCGTCCCGGATCGAAACAGCTGCGCGGATAGTCGGGGGAGACCGCCTTGGCCACCGGACTCCCGCGCTGCGGATCACTCCAGTTGCCGTGGGGGATGAAAAGGGGTTCGCTGCCCGCGCCACCCCATGCAAGGGAAATCAGGATCGGAATCAACATCTGCTTGCCGGTTGTATCAATCGAGTAGGTTAAACTGCTGAGGGTTGGAAAACGGAACCACGCTGGGCAAATCTATCGCATGATCGACTTCCTGCCCATAATGCTGGCCCTGGGGCTGTCGGCGGCGGGTGAACCGGCCTGGGTTCCCAGCGACTCGTTTGCGTTTCGGCGGTACAGTCAGGCGGACGGACTTTCCGACTCGACCATCTTCTCGGTGACGCACGACCCGTCCGGACTGGTGTGGCTGGGAACGAGTTCGGGCGGGGTCAACACCTTCGACGGCTACACCTTCCGATCCCACGCGAGCTCGGCCCACCCGGAGTCCCTGTCCCACAATGACGCGGGCGCCGTCATGGCCGATTCCGCGGGGCGCATCTGGATCGGCACCTGGGGCGCCGGGCTGAACCTCTTCAGCAGCGCGACTTCCGGGTTTCACCGGATCAATCCCGATACGCCGCCGGCCTTCATCCAGGTGTTGTTCGAAGACTCCAAGGGACGCATCTGGGTCGGCTCGGCCGACGCGGGATTGCTGCTGTTCGATCCGTCCAGCGAAGAATTCACCGCCATCGACATCGGTTCCAGGCACTCGCGCATCTGGAGTATCGCCGAGACCGTCGACGGGCGGATCTGGGCGGCGACGGAGGCGGGATTGGTCGCGGTCGAAGGAGATCGGCTGGTCGGAGAGTACTCGGTCGGTGACGAACATCCGCGCAGCATCCTGGCCGACGGCACCGGCCTCTGGGTTGGGACCTTCAACAGCCTGCTGCGCTTCGCACCGGAGGGTCCGACGGTTGAAGCCGGGGCCGAGAACCTGCCGGCCATCAACACCCTGGAATCGTTCCAGGCCGGGGACATCCTCATCGGCACGATGGGCGGCCTGTACCAGTTCGATCCGGTCTACGGGCGCCTGACACCGCCCTTCGGCGGCATCACCCCGGTGATCCTGCCGGATCGGAACATCCGCGATGTCCATGTCGATCAGACGGGTCTCCTGTGGCTCGCAACCCGCGAGGCCGGCGTCATCGTAGGACAACCCGGCCGCAGCGGTTTCTCCGGCATCACCCTGCGCGGATCTCCGGATGCCGCAACCGGCGTCCTGTCCCTGGGCGAAGGCGAACTGCTCCTCGGCTCACGGTCCGGCCTGTGGCGGATGAGCTACGGCGCCGATGGTACGGATATCCGGCCGATCCCCGGGACCGACCAGTTGGTCGTCACCCAGCTCGTGGAAACGCCGACGGGACAGGCCTGGGTGGGTTCCGTGAATGGCCTGTATCGCTACGACCCGGCAACCGACGAGCTCACGCGATTGCTCACCGGCAGCCCCCTGGAAACCGTAAACGTCACCCAGCTGCGAAACGCAAACGACGGCGGGCTTTGGATTGCTGCCTGGTCCGACGGGGTGGTCTACGTGACCCCGGATCTCGAACAGCACCGGCAGCTACCCCTGCTGCAGACGCTCGATATCGAAATGTCGGCCCTCGCCGAAATCGACGATCGCCTGTGGGCAGGAACCTGGTCGGATGGATTGTTTCGGGTCGATCAGCAGGACGGTTCGGTGCGCCAGTTCACCCATGATCCGGCCGACCTGGCGAGCCTTCCGCACGGACACATCTTTGATCTCCATGCCGATGAGCGGTTCATCTGGGTCGGCACCAGCTTCGGCATGGCCCGGGTAGCCAGGGACAGCGAACGCGTCGAACGCATCCCGCTCTGGGCGGACCAACGTCCGGCCCCGGCGCTGTCGATCGTAGACGACCAGCTCGGCTACCTGTGGATCACGACCAAGCAGGGGATCATCCGACTCAGCAAGCGCGACCTCAGCACGACCTGGTTCAGTGCCGGCGACGGGCTCGTGGTGACCGAGTTCTACATCCAGTCCAAGCATCATGCGGACCGCGACAAGATCCTCTTCGGCGGCGTGGGCGGCGTCGCCCTGTTCGATCCGAACGAAGTCAAGGTCTCCATCCGCCCGCCGCGCGTTTCGATCACCCGGACTGCCATCGATGACCACGAGGTGTTTCCGCGCGAAGGCCGTATAGAGATTCCGCCGGAGGCGCGCTCGATCCGACTTGAGTTCAGTGCAATGGACTTCAAGCGACCCGAGCACAACCGCTTCCAGTTCTTCCTCGAGGGCTATGACCCGGACTGGAGTCCGGTCACCGCGCGCCGGGAAGTCGGCTACGCGAACCTCAAGCCCGGCAATTATGTGTTCCGGGTTCGCGCCGCCAACAGCAACGGCATCTGGAACCTGGATGGGGAAAGCCTGGAGCTTGAAGTGATCCCGCACTGGTGGGAATCGGTTCCCGGGCAGATTGCCATCGGAACAACCATTCTTTTCCTGGGCTGGCTCTGGCACTGGCGCAGGACGGCTCGAATCCGGGCGCTGAACCGGAACCTCGAGCAGCGCGTCGCGGCCAAGACCCAGGAGCTCACCCAGGCCAACCGGCAGCTTCAGCAGGTAGCCGTGACCGACTACCTGACCGGTCTTGCCAATCGGCGCGGCTTCAGCCAGGTGCTGGAGCAGTTCGTGCCGCGGGACGGCGGGCCCGCCCGGCTATGCCTGGCGCTTGGCGATATCGACAATTTCAAACAGATCAACGATCGCTACGGGCACGACGTTGGCGACGTGGTTCTGCGACAGGTCGCCGAAACCGCGAGGCGGGCGCTACGGGACGAAGACCAGATCGGTCGCTGGGGGGGTGAGGAGTTCATATTCCTGTTGCCCGACACCAGTGCCGACGAGGCGATGCAGGTCCTGGAGCGGATGCGCGCCGAGATCGCCGGCATGCGGGCGGATGCGGATCAGCCGCCTCGTGAGGTGACCATCACGCTGGGCATCGCAACCTATCGACCGGGCGAGACAATTGCCCATTGGATCTCTCGCGCCGACCAGGCAGCCTATGCAGGCAAGCTGGACGGCAAGAACCAGGTCGTACTTTCCGGCACGGAGAAAACGGAGCAACATGACAAATCGCGAGTTTGAAATCATCGTCTGGGGCGCAAGCGGGTTCACCGGCCGGCTGGTCTGCGCCTATCTGGCCAAGCGATACGGACAGCAGCTGAACTGGGCCATGGCCGGGCGCAACCGGGACAAGCTCGTGACAGTTCGGGATGCGCTCGGTGCTGACGCCGCTGAAGTCCCGCTGGTGATCGCCGACAGTCACGATCGCGACTCGCTCGATGAACTGGCAGGACGGACCCGGGTCGTCCTCACCACGGTCGGACCCTATTCGCTTTATGGGTCGGAGCTGGTGGGGGCTTGTGCGGCCCAGGGAACCGGCTATTGCGACCTGTCCGGAGAGGTGCCCTGGATGCGCCGCATGCTCGAGCAACATGCGGCGGCTGCCGAGGCGTGCGGGGCGCGAATTGTCCACTGCTGCGGTTTCGACTCCATCCCGTCCGACATGGGCGTTTTCAAGATGAACGAGGTTGCCCGGGAGCGAACCGGCGAACCCTGCCAGGCGATTCGCTACCGGCTGAAGGCCGCCAAGGGGGGACCCAGCGGCGGCACCGTCGCCAGCATGCTGAATATCGTCTCCGAGGCGCGCAAAGACAAGGAGACGGCCCGAATCCTCAAGGACCCTTACGCCCTGTGCCCTCCCGACCACCGCGGCGGCCCGCGTCAGCCTTACGTATCGACCGCGGCCTACGATTCGGACCTGAAGGCGTGGACCGGACCGTTCGTGATGGGTCTGATCAACACCCGGGTCGTCCACAAGAGCAATGCGTTGTCGAGTTACGCCTACGGCCAGGATTTCCGCTACGACGAGGCGGTCGTGACCGGGGCCGGCCTTGGCGGCCGGCTCAAGGCGATGAGTATCGCCGCCGGCCTGGCGAGCTTTGCGGTCGGGGCTTCTTTCGCGCCTACCCGGGCGCTCATGCAGAAGCTGTTCCTGCCGGACCCGGGGGAAGGACCCTCACCGGAGCAGCAGGCGGCCGGCTTCTTCAATATCGTGCTGATCGGAGACCTGGCGGACGGATCGCAGCTGCGCATGAAGGTGACCGGCGATCGCGATCCGGGGTACGGCTCGACCTCCAAGATGATCAGCGAAGCGGCACTTTGCCTGGCCCGCGACGTGCCCGAGGAAACGACCGGCGGAGGCATCTGGACGCCGGCCACCGCCATGGGAGAAGCGCTGCTGGCCCGCCTCGAGGAAAACGCCGGGCTGACCTTCGAACTGCTTGAGGATTGACGCCGGCGGGACGAAGGGGGGCGAAACGTCAGTCGAGTTCTTCGATCTCGGGCAGGCTGAACAGCGTGGCCAGGTCGAGCGGCGCCTGGTACATGAAACGGTGCGGCGCCGTGCCGATCTCTGCCTTGAAGTAGAGAAACTCGAAGATCTCGTCGGACCGGTCCATTTCCACCACGACGGTCAACTTGTCCATCTCGTCCGCAAAGGTGCCGCTTCGCTGGCTGGCTCCCCGGGCGCGCACAAAATTCGCCGTGTTGATGTTCTTCTCGTGATAAAGGGCATCGACCAGGTCACGCCCCATGCCGGCCGGCACGATGCAGGTGATGATCCGGGGGTTGCGCAGGTGGGCGATATCCATGGCCGTCAGTTCTTGGCTTCGAGACTTTCCAGGACTTCCTTGGGCACATAGGTCGCGGCCTTTTCGACCGGTGTCATGAACATGATGCCTGCCCCGGGCGTGTCCATGTTGCCGGCGACGTACATCCGCTCGAAGATCAGCTCCGCCTGCTCGTTGGCGACGATGATGTTGATGACCTCTTTTTGCACGTTGACCGCCACGCCAAGCAGTCCCAGGCGCTCTCGCACCCCCATGCCCCGGCCGTAGTGAACCGTCGCCCCCTGCGCGCCGGCTGCCCTCGCCGCCTTGATGACGTTATCGGCATTGCCGCGCTGGATGATGCAGGTAATCAGCTTTGCGTCGGTCAGGATGACCATTTCACGGCTGCTCATAGGTCGGCCTCATCAGTAGTTATCGGCTCATGCCGCTTGCGTTCCGGCGCCGGGCTTCTCTTCCAGCGCCTCGTCGGCCTTGCGTGCCTTGTATTGAACCCAGATCCCGGTCCCGAGCACCGAGATGATCGGCGAAATCGAGGCCATGGCCAGAATGCCGAAGCCCTCGATCGCCGACACGGCATTGCCGAAACCGAGTCCCATGGCGAGGACCAGCGGCACGGTGACCGGCCCGGTGGTCACGCCCGCGCTGTCCCAGGCGACGTTGACGAACTCTTCCGTCGATAGCCACGTCAGGATGACTCCCAGGGTATAGCCGGGGAGCAGGAAATAGCCCAGCGGAATCGCGTAGATGATCTTCAGCACGCCCAGCGTGATGCCGACACCGACCCCGATGGATACGGCGAGCATCAGCGTCCGCTTCTTGAATGCGCCGTTGGTCAGATTCTCCACCGTCAGCCCCAACGCATTGAGCGCCGGCTCGGCCATGGTGGCGAAGAAGCCCAGGATCCAGGCAAAGAGTGCGGCGATCGACACGCCGAGCGCAAGGCTGTAAAGGGGCGAGGATTGCACCGCCTCGACACTCGTGAACGCGGCCGGAATGATGCTGCCCGACTGCTCGCCGAGCGCTGAAAGACCATAGGTCAGCCCGAGATTGAAGACGATCATCCCCAGAACGCAAAAGACCAGGCCCAGCATCACGATGGGCCCCTCTTTCAGCGTCTCGTGAAGGATCAGCTTGAACACCAGGAAGAGGAACAGGACCAGCGGAACGATAGCCCGGATGCCGCCGATGATCTCGGCCATGGGAGAACTCTGATACCAGGGCACCTCGCCGCCGCTCTCCGTGGCTTGAGCAATCGCCAGGATCTCCTCCGGCGTGACGGTGGAAGCCACATACAGGCTGAGCAGCAGTACCGCCAGGATGGGAAAAAGCGAGGCCAGGGTCACGATCCCGAATCCGGACAAGGACGATTTGCCCTTGCCGGCTGCCGCCGCGATCCCGATGCCCAGCGACAATACCAGCGGCACCGTAACCGGGCCGGTCGTGACCGCTCCGCAGTCCCAGGCCAGGCCCAGAACCACGGCAAGCTCCGGGTCAAGCTGAAAATAGGCGGTAAGGAGCAGGGTAGGGATGACCAGCGCGTAGATGCACGGCTTGAGACTCCAGCCGCGCAGGAACCGCAGCGTACCGATGACGGCAGCGATGCCGACGCCCGCGCCGACCGCCAGAACGAGCACGTCGGGCCATTCGTTCAGGATCAACCAGAGGTAAGGCGCCTTGGTGACGTCGACGATGGATCCAACGCTCTGCAGTGCACCGATTGCCGGTTCCGCAAAGGTCACACCGATTCCCAGGATCATGGCGATCAGGAGCACCAGCCATAACGGCGACTTGCGCGGCAGCTTGTTGCCGATGATCTCGCCAAAGGGCATGAGACCGAGCCCCAGGCCTTCCAGGAACAGCATCAGCCCGATGATCGCCGCCAGCAGCCCACCCGTGATCATCAGCGAATCCTGGATGCTCTCGCGCAGAATGAGGAGCTGGAACAGCACGAGGTAGATTGCCAGCGGCACCACGGCCCGGACCTGGTCCATGAACCGGGGCGTCACGTAAGGCCCCAGCAGCTTGAGTATTTCCATGCCGCCCAGCCTCAGCCGCGCCGGTTCGTACGCTACCTCGGCGCCATCCGCATCGGTTCGCATGGCGGGCGCGAGGTCGGCGTAGCGGATCTTGTGCTGGTGCACATTCGACTCGTGGACGAAGTCGCCATAGCGAATCCTGCGCGCGCCGTTCGTCTTGTCGACCACCGCTATCCCCCTGAGGTCCGAGCTCGCCCGGCTCCCCGCCGGACGCAACCACGCACCAATTCTTGCCCGAACCGGGGGCAAGATCAAACGCGATCCTTGGCAGAGCGCTTCCGGGTGCTGCTAGACTGGGCGGGTTCGGAGCAATCCAAATGTCCATACCAAGCAACACTGAGCAGTCTGCCCTGCCCCCTGACATCCAGGACGAGTTGGCGTATCTGCGTCGGCGATTGCCCGAACTGGAGAGCCAGGCCAAGGAGCTGAGCGAGGCGGAACTGCTGCTGACCGCCCTCTTCGACATCTCCGAGATCTCGCACGCCTCCGAAGACTTCGCGACCTTTTACGCCACGCTGCACAAGATAATCGGCACCTTGATGTATGCGGAGAACACCCTGATTGCAGTCCGCAGACCGGATTCCGGCGAAATCCACTTCGAATTCCTGCGCGACAGTGTGGACACGGACCTGACCCCCGAGAAGATCAACGAATTGCCCCAGGAAAAGGTGGCCAACTCCCTGACCGCCCATGTCATCCGCTCCGGCAAGATGGTCCACGTCAACGCCGAGGAGACGATCAAGCTCTGCGAGGCGGTCGGGATCGACATGATCGGTTCCCCCAGCGTGGACTGGCTTGCCGTTCCGCTGAACCTGCGCGACGAAACACTCGGCGCCCTCGTGGTCCAGAGCTACGACCCGGACATCGTGTTCACCGAGCGGGAAGAGCAGCTGCTGGAGTTCGTCTCCCAGCACATTGCCGCCGCCCTGGACCGGAAGTGGTCGCACAGTCGGCTCAAGTCGGCCAAAGACGAATTGGAAGAGCGCGTCGCCCGGCGGACCAGCGAGCTGGAAAAGATCAACGCCGAGCTCGAGAACGAGATCCAGCAGCGACGGCACGGCGAGAAGCTGCAGAAGGCCCTGTTCAAGATCGCGCGGCTGGCCAGCGAATCCCTCGAACCGGCCAGCTTCTACAACGAAATCCACAAGGTCATTTCCGAACTCGTCTACGCCCGCAACATCTTCGTGGCGATTGCCGATGAAGAGGCTCGCGAACTCCGTTTCGTGTATCACGCGGACGAGGCGGAAGACGATTTCTCACCGATTCCGATCCCCGACAACCTCCTCGAGGCCGGACCGAGCATGCGCATCTATGCGACCGGTGAACCGCTGCTGTACCGCCACGACGAGGACGACGAGCCGCCCGAGGGTTACCGTGGCGCGCTGTCCTATGCCTGGCTGGGCGTACCGCTGAAGAGCGATGAGAAGGTGATCGGCGTCCTGGCCATCCAGAGCTACGACAAGCAGTACAGTTATGAGGAGAGCGACAAGAAGCTGATGACTTTCGTCGGCCAGCATGTCGCATCGACGATCGAGCGCCGCCAGGACAAGCTGGCGCTGGAGAAAGCTCACGAAGAGCTGGAAGTTCGTGTACTCGAGAGGACCCAGGAACTGGAAGAAACCAACGCGGAATTGAGGACGACGCTGGAGCAGCTCGGCGACACCCAGGCCCAGCTGGTGGAGTCGGAGAAGATGGCGTCACTCGGGGGACTGGTCGCCGGTGTTGCCCACGAAATCAACACCCCCCTCGGCGTCGCCGTAACGGCGGCGACTCATATCCAGAAACAGGCTCGCAAGCTGATCCGGAGGATGGACGAGGAGCCCGACCACAAGCCGGATGGCGACATCATCCGCAAACTGACCGAAGAGCCGATCGACCTGCTCCTGAACAACCTGACGAAGGCTTCGCACCTGGTGGCCAGCTTCAAGCAGGTGGCCGCTGATCAGAGCACCGAAGACCGGCGGGTCTTCAACCTCGCCAGGTCGCTGGACGAGATCGTCACCTCGCTGCGTCCGAAGGTGCGCAAGGCGGGCCACGAGATCAAGCTCGACGTGCCACCCGATGTGGAAATCGACGGCTATCCCTTCGCGCTCTACCAGATCGTTTCAAACCTGGTCATGAACTCCTATATCCATGCCTTCGAACCGGGCACCAACGGATGCATGACCTTGAGCGTGGAGGACCGGTCGGACCACGTTCGCATGATCTACGAGGATGACGGGAAGGGCATGGACCCGGAGACCCGCAGACGGGTCTTCGAACCCTTCTTCACGACGCGGCGCGGGCGGGGCGGCACCGGTCTGGGTATGCATATCGCCTATAATCACGTGGTCAAGCTCGGTGGTACGATCCGATGCAGCACCGAGCCTGGACAAGGCGCCCGATTCGAGATCCGGATCCCGCACAATCAGCGGACAGCGGATACACGGACCTGACAGCTGCGTAGAGTCTGGTACACTCGCGCATCACGATCGCGTGACGGTGACCGGTAAAACATCGGTCCGGGCCCTCGACACCAACTAAAATATCGGGATCGATTAGGGAGTAGTTCTACCATGCCAAAATTACTCATAGGCTTGGGATTCGCCCTGCTTGCGGCGGCAACCGGTGCCCAGCAGCTGGATACGGTCATCCAGGCCGAACAGCAGGCCAATCGGGACGAGCAGGCATCGCAGGATCGAGTCGACCAGATCGTCGACCAGACGCGCAGCCTGGAATCCCAATACATTGCGCTGGGCAAGGAAATTGACGGCCTGGAGGTCTACAACGCGCTTCTCCAGCGCCAGGTGGACGCCCAGGAACAGGAACTCCAGGACCTCGATGAGTCCATGGACCAGGTCACGGTCATCGAGCGCCAGGTCATTCCGCTGATGGTTCGGATGATCGATGCGCTGGAGCAGTTCGTGGAACTGGACGTGCCCTTCCTGCTGGAAGAGCGCCGTGATCGCATCGCCGATCTGCGCGGCCTGCTCGAGCGGTCCGACGTGACCGCGGCGGAGAAGTTCCGGCGGGTCATGGAGGCCTACCAGATCGAGAACGACTATGGCCGTACCATCGAAGCCTACCGGGGCACCCAGGATGTCGGCGGCGTGGAACGCGAGGTCGATTTCCTGCGCATCGGCCGTATCGGCCTGTATTACCAGACGCCCGACACCACCTACTCCGGGGTCTGGAATTCCGACGCAAACCAATGGCAGGCCCTTGAGGGTGCTGCTCGCAGTCAGATCCGCGACGGTCTCAGGATCGCAAGAAAGCAGACCGCACCGGATCTCCTGCTGCTGCCCGTCACTGCTCCGGAGGATGCGTAATGAAGATGACTCTCAAGTTCGTAACGATCCTCCTGGTCGGAATGTCGTTCCAGGCGTGGAGCCAACAGCAGCCCACTTCCCCCCAGGAACTGCTCCAGCTTGTTGAGCAGGGGCGCGCTGCGGAAGCTCAGGAAGCCCGTGAGCGTGAGGCCCGGTTCCGGGCGGAGCGGGAACAACAGCAGAACCTGCTCCAGGAGGCCCGCCAGCGCAAAGCCGCCATGGAGCGTCGGAGCGACGAGCTGGAAACGCGTTTCGAGGACAACGAGAACCGCATCGCGGAGCGGCAGGCTCAACTGTCCGAGCGGCTGGGTTCCCTGCGCGAACTGTTCGGCGTGCTCCAGCAGGTTGCGGGGGATACCCGCGCGCAATTCGAAAACTCGGTCACCAGCGCCCAATATCCGGGACGCGAGCAGTTCCTCACGGACCTGGCCAAGAAGATGGGCAGCACCTCCAAGCTGGCCACCCTGGAAGAAATCGAACGCCTCTGGTTTGAACTGCAGCGGGAGATGACCGCCAGCGGCGAGGTGGCCCGGTTCACCACCGAGGTGACTGCCGCCAACGGTGAAAAAGGTCAGCGGCAGGTCGTCCGGGTCGGCAGCTTCAACATCGTCTCGGACGGGGAGTATCTCCGCTACGTGCCGGAAACCGACAATGTCGTCTCGCTGCCCCGGCAGCCGCAGCCGCGCTATGT
>JAWVZU010000099.1:0-12462 GCA_033722075.1 Lysobacterales bacterium | reverse complement strand
GGGCGACCGCCACAGGGGCATGCGACTTTCCTCGGCCCCTTCCGCGAGGTCGTCGGGAACCATCAGGTCGTCCGACACGATCAGGGCGACGGGCTTGTCGGCAATGATGGCGGCGATCGTTTCCCAGCGTTTGCGGGAATCCAGCGAGTCCAGGTAGCGCAGTTCCTCGAGGCCCAGAACCTGGATGTCGTTGGGGTGCACCAGGTTGAGGAAACCGCACAGGGAGGGGCGCAGTTCCGGACTGTCGGTGGCCGCCACGGCCCGGTTCTCCCCTTCCGGTCCAGCAGCGCGGCTCAGCTGGAGACGGTCCTTAAGGCTGCGAAACAGCTCCGCAGCTGAAATCGACTGGTTCATCCAAGGACGCGCTCGGTCTGCCAGTCCTCCAACAGTTGCAGGACCGCCTGGGCGTCGTCCGCGGCGCGCAGGGCTTCGCGGCGGGCCGGATCGTTGAACAGATCGGCAAGCTGAGCCAGCAGTTCGAGGTGGCGCTCCTCGCAATGGCTGGGAACGACGAGGGCGAACAGCAGATCGACCGGTTGCTGATCGGTCGCTTCGAATTCGACCGGTTCCTTCAGCAGCACGAACGCGCCGGATACCGTATCGCTGTCCTGGAGCCGTCCGTGGGGCAGGGCAACCCCCTTACCAAAACCGGTGCTGCCGAGCTTCTCCCGGGCACACAGGCTCGAGAAGATGGACCGCTCGTTCAGATCCGGCTGGTCCGTGGCAAGAAGGCGGGCCACTATTTCCAGGGCCCGCTTCTTGCTCCGCGCCGGTTCCCGCACGGCGATGCGAGCCGGCGTCAGGAGATCAATCACGTGCATTGAGGTGGCTTCCGTGCTGTCAGCCGACGTGGATGTTCTTGTGCGGGACCTCGTGGTGGTGGTCCTGCATCTTTTCCTTGTGCTTCAGTACCTGCCGGTCCAGCTTGTCGATCATGGCGTCGATGGCGGCATACATGTCGCCATCGGTGGATTCGGCGAAGATCTTGCGGCCGCTGATTGCCAGCGTGGCCTCGACGTGGTGGGTCTGTTTCTCGACGTTGAGGACCACATGCGCATCGATCAGGTTATCAAAATGCCTGCGGATCCGATCGAACTTGGTTTCGACGTATTGGCGGATCGGATCGGTGAGGTCGATGTTCTGACCGGTCAGGTTCACTTGCATGGCATTCCTCCTTCGTGGGTTGCCGATTGGCGCACGCGAGAGCGGCACGGGCCGACTCTGAGGGCGGATCCGACGTGGGTTCTCGCGTGAAATTCTAAAGAAAAGAGCATTCAGATCAGGCGTTTGCGTTTGCTGGAGGCCGGGATGTTCATTGCTTCTCGGTATTTGGCCACCGTCCGGCGGGCGATATCTATCCCTCTATCATTCAGTATGGATGCAATCTTGGCATCACTCAATGGCTTGCGTTCCGGTTCTTCGTCTATGAGCTTCTTGATCATGGCCTGAATGGCCGTCGCCGAGCACTCGCCGCCGTCGCTCGTACCGACGTGGCTGGAGAAGAAGTATTTCAGCTCGAAGACACCCCGGGGGGTTCGCATATACTTGCGCGAGGTCACCCGGGACACGGTCGATTCGTGCATGTCGATGACCTCGGCGATCTCCCTCAGGACCAGTGGCTTCATGGCTTCCGGCCCATAGTCGAAGAAATCCTGCTGGTGGGCGACGATCGCAGTGGCCACGCGCATGAGCGTATCGGACCGCGTCTCCAGGCTCTTCAGCAGCCAGCGCGCTTCCTGCAGCTGCGACCGCAGGTATTCTGCGTCCTGCTTGTCGGCCTTGCCGATGAGGCTGGCGTAGTAGTCGTTGATGGTGATCTGCGGAAAGGTGTTGCCGGCCAGCCGCACGCGCCACTGATCTTCGACCCGCTCGACGACAACGTCCGGACGTATGTACTCGGTGTGGCCGCTCGAGATGCGTGAACCGGGCCGCGGGTCCAGCGAGCGGACCAGCGCGATCGCTTCGCGCAGTTCATCCTCGTCGCACTCGAGCTTCCGTCTCAGCGCGGCCAGATCCTGCTGCGCCAGGAGGTCCAGGTGGTGGGCTGCGATGCGACCGGCCAGTTTGCGGCCGGGTGTATCGTCTTCCAGCACGTCGAGCTGTACCTGCAGGCATTCGGCGAGGTCCCGGGCGGCCACGCCTACCGGATCAAAGCGCTGGATGCGGTGCAGGACGGCTTCGATCTCATCCAGGTCGACTTCATGGTCCGGCGCCAGGCTCGACTGCAGAGCCGAAGGATCCTCGGTCAGGTAGCCGTCCTCGTTGATGGCCTCGATGATGGCGATGCCGATGGCCATGTCCCGTTCCGAGACGCGCGACAGGTTCAGCTGCCAGAGCAGGTGTTCCAGCAGATCGTCGGCCTCGTCGTCGGGGATCTCCAGCTGGCGGTCGCCGCCGTCATAGTTCCGGCGAGGCCCGGTGGCGCCGCTGGTCGGCTGACTCGGCGTCCGCTCCCAGGCCATCAGCGCGAGGTCCTCGGGTTGTTCCGCCTCCTGCTGGGCCTCGCGCAGCTCGATCTCCGCGGTGGTGTCTTCGTTGGCTTCTTCGCCTTCGACCCGCTCGAGCATCGGGTTGGTTTCCAGTGCCTCGATGATCTGCGCTTCCAGTTCCTGGGAGGACAACGCCAGCAGCTTGATCGCCTGCTGGAGCTGCGGCGTCATCGTGAGCTGCTGACTGAAGCGTAGTTGGAGCGCGGGTTTCAAGTATGGCGCCGAGGAATGATGGACAGGGTTCTATTCTAGGCCCACGGCATCAAAGCCGGAAGTCTCGGCCGAGGTAGACCTCGCGAACCTGCTCGTTGGCCAGGATATCCATCGGTGATCCGGCGGCCAGGACCTGCCCCTCGTTCAGGATGTAGGCTTCGTCGCAGATGCCCAGGGTCTCGCGCACATTGTGATCGGTCACCAGCACGCCGATCCCGCGCGCCTTGAGATGGCGAACAATGCGCTGGATTTCCATCACCGAAATCGGATCGACCCCGGCAAACGGTTCGTCGAGGAGGATGAATCGCGGCGCGGCGGCCAGCGCCCGGGCGATTTCCACCCGCCGTCGCTCACCCCCCGACAGGGTGATCCCGGCCTGGCGGCGGATGTGGCCGATCTGCAGGTCGTCGAGGAGCGATTCGAGTTCGTTCTCGCGCGCGTCGCGGGGGAGGTCCTGGCGCATCTCCAGCACGGCGAGGATATTCTCCTGGACCGTCAGGCGCCGGAATACGGAGGGTTCCTGGGGCAGGTAGCCGATGCCCAGGCGGGCGCGACGGTTCATGGGCAGGCGGGTGATGTCGGTCTCGTCCAGCAGGATCTGCCCCTCGTCGCAGCTCACCAGGCCGACGATCATGTAGAAACAGGTGGTCTTGCCGGCGCCGTTGGGCCCGAGCAGGCCGACGGTCTGGCCCTGGCGCACTTCCAGCGAACAGTCGCGGATCACCGCCCGGCCGCGATAGTTCTTGCCAAGGCCCCGGGCCCTGAGGACCTGGCCTTGCTGGCCGTTGTCGGAAGTCACGGATTCCCGGCGTCGCCCTGGGGCGTGATCCGGACCTTGATGCGGCCCTGGTCGGTGGCCGAGTCAAGCTTGCTGGTCTTCAGGTCGTAGCGCACCGACGGTCCGCTGATCCGGTGCGGTCCGCGGTCGATAACCACATCCTCTTCGAGCAGCACCTTGTCGGCATCGAAGTCGTAGTCGATCAGTCCGGCGCGCGCGGTCAGCTTCTCGCCGGAATCGAGCTCTTCGCGCCAGACCACGGGCGCGCCCTCGAGGACGATCCGGGCCAGATTGCCTCCGTCGGTGACGTAAACGGTAGCCGTTTGCGCTTCCACGTTGAGGGTTCCCTGCTGCATCGTGACGCCGTTGCTGAACACCCGGGTGCCGGACTGGGGATCGTCAAGGAAGTGGCCGGCTTCAATCTCGGCTGGTTGGTCCCGGTCGGCCGTCTTGGCCGCCAGCGGATCGGCCAGCCCGGCGCCCAGGGCGGCACAGAGAATCCAGACGCCCGGTCTCCGGGCATGGCCCCGGCTAGCCTTCAATCGTGTCAAAGCGGGTCTTGACATCCGAAAGTAGCTCCCATCGATTGCTTTCCAGGTCGGCCCGCAGGCCTTTCCCGGTCATGGTGTTGTTTTGCCGGCGCAGTACGACCTCCGCCGGGGTGGTGACCTGGCGCCTCTCCGGAAAGATCACCAGGGCTTCCGAGTTGACCGTCACCGGCTCGCTGTGCTGACTCTCGAGCGCGACATTGCCGGACAGGCGGATTTCGCCGCCGTCCCCACGCACCCAACCGGTGTCGGCGGTGACGCGCCAGTTCAGTTCCGCTTCATCGTACAGGTCCACCTTTGGCTCGACGACCTTTGCCGACTCGTCGGTCGGATCCTTCTCGAGCCGCGGGGCGACCAGGTTGAAGCTGCGCTGGCCGGAATGATCCATTGCGGTGAGCTCGAAATCGAGCAGGGCGTAGTCCGAGCGCGCCTCGGGTAGCCCTGCGGGCCGTTCGGACTGCTGGTCGCGCAGGACCAGGATCCGGGTGATGATCGCCAGGGCAATCAGAATCACGAAGGCGGCGATTCGCGGGTTGCTCACGGGCTGCGGTAGTTGCTCACGAGTTCGTCCAGCAGGCCGCGCGCTTCGAGCAGCAGATCGCACACGTCGCGTGCCGCGCCCCGACCGCCCGCCCTGGGGGTGATCCAGTCGGCGAAGTCGGCGACGCGCGGGTGACCGTTCGGCACGCCGACGGCCAGGCCGGCCATGGTCATCACCGGAAGATCCACCAGGTCGTCGCCTACGAAGAGGGTCTGGCCCGGTTCCAGTTTGAGAGCGCTCACGAGATGGGTGAAGGTATCGCCCTTGTCGGCCCGGGCCTGGTAGACATGGTCGATGCCCAGTTCGGCCATCCGGTGGGTGACGATGGGGGACTCGCGGCCGGTGATCACGGCTACTGTGACGCCCGCTTTCATCAGGTGTTTCAGACCAAGCCCGTCCTGGGAGCAGAACGATTTCATCTCACGACCATCCTCCGTGTAATGGAGCAGGCCGTCGGTGAGTACGCCATCGACATCGAAGACCGCCAGCTCGACGCGGCGGGCTCGTTCCAGCAGCTCGCCCCGGGAGAGCACTCAGACCACCCCGGCGCGGAACAGGTCGTGGATGTTCAGGGCGCCGACCAGGCGGCCGTCCTCGCCGACCACCAGCAGCCCCTGGATCTTGTGCTTCTCCATCAGTTCGGCGGCTTCCACGGCCAGCTTGTCCGGAGTGATGGTCTTGCAATTGCGGGTCATGACGCTCGCCACGTCGGTGGTCTTGAGATCCACCTCCGCGTCCAGCGTCCGGCGAAGGTCGCCGTCGGTGAATACGCCCAGGAGCTCATCCTGGTCGTCCATGATGGCCGTCATGCCCAGGCCCTTCAGGGTCATCTCGAAGATGGCCTTGTCCACCGGCGTGGCCGCCGTGACCTTGGGCACCGCATCGCCCGTGTGCATGATGTCCGAGATATGCAGGAGCAGCCGGCGGCCCAGCTGGCCGGCCGGATGGGAGCGGGCGAAATCTTCCGCAGTGAAGCCCCGCGCCTGGAGCAGCGACACCGCCAGCGCATCGCCCATGACCAGGGCGGCGGTGGTGCTGGCGGTCGGCGCCAGGCCCAGGGGGCAGGCTTCTTCGGCAACGCTCACGTCGATGTGCACGGTGGCATTCTTGGCGAGCGTAGACTCGGGGCGGCCGGTCAGGGCAATGAGCGGAACGCCCAGGCGTTTGATCACCGGGAGGATGGTCAGCAGTTCGTCGGTTTCGCCGGAGTTGGAAAGGGCGAGCACCACGTCCTGCGTGGTGATCATGCCCAGATCCCCATGGCTGGCTTCGCCCGGATGCACGAAGAACGCCGGGCTGCCGGTGCTGGCCAGCGTGGCGGCGATCTTGGAACCGATGTGCCCCGACTTGCCCATGCCGACGACGACAATGCGGCCGCGGCAGTCCAGCATGTGCCGGCAGGCGCGCACGAAGGAATCGTCGATCCGATCCAGCAGCCGCTCGAGGGCGTTGCGTTCGGTTTCGATGACTGCCCGCGCCAGGCCCATCAGGTCATCGGGCCGGATGCCGGCGCCGGAGGTGGACGCGATGAGGACGGATTTTTCTGCGCTCATGGTGTTGGATTCCGGGGCAGGCCGTGCCAGTTATGCCGGCTAGCTCGAATACTCAGTGTAAAAGACCATCAGTTCATAGGCCACAAAGATGGTCAGAAGCAGCGCGCCCGCGACACGCGAAATTCGACCGGGCCCGCGAAAGCCATAGGAAATCAGGAAGAGCAGCACGGTCAGCGTGAGCATGGTCGAGTAGTCGCGGAGCAGAACCGTTCGTTCGACCTCGGTGGTGCGAAGCGTCGAGGCGATACCCAGCACGCCGAGCAGGTTGAACATGTTGGACCCGACCACGTTGCCGATTACCAGCTCGTGCTCGCGCTTCAACACGCTGGCCACGGCCGCCGCGAGTTCCGGGAGGCTGGTCCCGATGGCGACGATGGTGAGCCCGATGACCAGGTCGGAGACGCCGAGAAAGAGCGCAATGCTGGTGGCGCCGGTGACCAGGATGTGACTGCTGGCCGGGAGCACGATCATCCCGACTACCAACCATCCGATAGCGGCCGGGGTGGACATGTCCGTGGGTATCTCCGAGGCGAACTCCGCCGCCATCGGATCGGGTCCTGAACGGCGCATGCCCAGGAACGTCATCCAGGTGGTCATGGCGAGCAGGCCGACCAGGAGGATGATGCCGTCGGTGAGGGTCAGAACGCCGTCGACCATCAGCAGCAGCGAGGCGACGGTGACCGTGAGCAGGACGGGGTACTCCCGCCGCAGTGTGGCGGAATGAACTTGCAGGGGGTAGATCAGGGCGGCGACGCCCAGCACCAGGGCCATGTTGGCGATGTTCGATCCGATCGCGTTGCCGACTGCGAGCCCGGGATTGCCCCGCAGCGCCGCGACGCCCGAGACGACCATTTCCGGCGCAGATGTCCCGAAGCCCACTACCGTCAGACCGATGATCAGCGGCGACACGCCGAGATTGCGCGCCGTAGCCGCAGCGCCCGCGATAAAGCGGTCCGCTCCCCAGACGAGGAAAGCAAAGCCGATCACGATCAGCACGAGCGATAACAGCATCGACAAAAATCAGGCCTCTATGAAACGCTTTCTGGTTCTTGTTCTGGCGGTGAAAAGACTACGAATTATGTTCGATCGTGGGCATGAAGCCGCTGGCCCATGCCCGAGCCGACCGCCTATCATGAACCAGCCGGAAACACACCGGGTAGTGCCGAAGATCATGGCGAGTGTCTGCGGCCCCGGTAATTTCGCCCGGCGGAGACTATACTAACCGGCCGTTTCGGAACAAGCGTGTAACCATGACTGCAGAGGAAATCGAGGCCCTCATCGAGGCGGGCCTTCCGGAAAGCCGCGCCAGCGTACGCGGAGACGACGGCGTGCACTTCGAAGGCGTCGTCGTATGTCCCGCATTTGCCGGAAAGTCGACCCTGAAGAGGCACCGGATGGTCTACGCCACCCTGGGCGACAAGATGGGCGGCGAAATCCATGCGCTGTCTTTTCGCACCCTGACACCGGAAGAGGCAGACGCCTGATGGCCAAGATCGTAATCCAGGGCGGCGTTCCCATGCAGGGCGAGATTCGTGCCTCCGGGGCAAAGAACGCGGTACTCCCGATTCTTGCCGGGAGTCTTCTCGGTGACGAGCCCATGGCGGTGGCCAATGTGCCCCACCTGCGGGACGTGACCACCATGATCGAACTGCTTGGCCGGATGGGCGCGGAAGTGATGATCGACGAGCGGCTCGACATCCAGATCGATCCGCGTGGTCTGGTCAGCCAGGAAGCGCCCTACGATCTGGTCAAGACCATGCGAGCGTCGATCCTGGTCCTGGGCCCGCTGGTTGCCAAGTTCGGTCGGGCGGAGGTATCGCGTCCCGGCGGCTGCGCAATCGGCACCCGGCCGGTCAATCTCCACCTCCAGGGCCTGGAGGCGATGGGCGCCGAGATCGAAGTGGAGGGTGGTTACATCCGGGCTCGGGCGGACCGGCTGAAGGGCGCGCGGATCGTTCTGGACACGGTGACCGTCACCGGCACGGAAAATCTCATGATGGCCGCGGTCCTGGCCAAGGGTACGACGATCCTCGAGAACGCGGCCCAGGAGCCGGAGGTGGTGGACCTGGCCAATTTCCTCGCTTCCATGGGGGCCCGAATCGAGGGTGCCGGCACCCGGGAGATCACCATCGAGGGCGTCGACAGCCTTGGCGGGACGCGCTACTCGGTGCTCCCGGACCGGATCGAGACCGGGACGTATCTTGTGGCCGGAACAATCACCGGTGGACGGGTTCGAGTCCGCCGGGCCCGGCCCGACACGCTGGACGTCATCCTGGACAAGCTCTCCGATGCGGGGGCCGACGTTTCCGTAGGGGAAGACTGGGTGGAGGTCGACATGGGTGGCCGACGACCGCGTGCGGTCAATGTCACGACGGCGCCGTATCCGGGGTTTCCGACCGACATGCAGGCGCAGTTCACAGCGCTGAACGCGGTGGCGGAAGGAACGGCGACGGTGACCGAGACGGTCTTCGAGAACCGCTTCATGCACGTGCAGGAACTGCAGCGGCTCGGTGCGGAAATCCAGCTGCGCGGCAATACGGCCATCGTCAGCGGCGTGGGCCACCTGTCCGGTGCGCCGCTGATGGCAACCGACCTGCGCGCCTCTGCCTCCCTCGTCCTGGCCGGGCTCATCGCAGAAGGCAGCACGGAAGTCGACCGGGTCTATCACATCGACCGGGGCTACGAGTGCATAGAGGAGAAGCTCAGCCAACTCGGTGCCCGCGTCCGTCGCCTGCCGCAGCGTCGCGCCGCGAGCTGACAGCCCGCGGTTCCTGCGCTACCGACACTCTCCGAACTCGGCGGAAACCAGCAACATGCTCCAGTCGTCGTCTTCATCGCGGTGGTCGATGCGCACCGGCAGGAAATGCAGTCGGGGTGCGTGAAAGGTGCTGGTGTACCGATCGCCGCGAACCCGGTCGACCCGAAAGGCGGCGTAGGTTCCAGCCGGCGTCTCGACGTTGGTGGCTGCGGGCACGTCCGCGGACAGTTCGCGACTGCGGCCACGATCGATGTAGACGAGATTGATGGAGCGGACGCCCTGCGCCAGCCTGACCGCCGTGGCCAGTTGCATCGACAGGCGGTCCAGTTCGCCGCCCTCGAGCGGAAGCTCCCACCTATCCCCCCGGTGGGTACCGGAAGCGCGCAGGGCCGGCCAGTCGAAGGCCATCTCCGAGGTGCGTTTGAAGGGGCCGCCGCGACTGACACGCTGGTAGGCAAGCGGCTGCGGACCCTCCGCTGCCCAGGTTACGGTGCTGGATTCCTCGATGATCACGCGGAAGGGCCCGAAGCGCCCCTCGCTGGTGACCGTGTAGACCCAGCCGGACTCGCCCGGTTGCAGGAGCGCGGTCGCCGTGCCCTTTTCTCGATCACTTTCCTCCAGGCGATAGTGCAGTTCCGCCGGGGGGATCGGACTGTCGCAGGCGGCGGCGGTTCCGACCGCGAAAAAGGCCATCAGGAGCACGCTGCGGCAGCGCGCGCTAGTCTCTGCTGAGATCAAGTGGCGCCTGCAGGCGCTGGTTATCGTAGAAAATCTGCCCATCGCGCCATTCGATCCGGCTCGTAGCGATGAGTTCCACGACGGCGGGAAGCAGGCGGTGCTCGTGGGGCAGCAGCCGGGCGGCCAGCGTTTCCGGGGTGTCGTCCGGCAAAACCGGAATCCGAACCTGGGCGATCACCGGCCCGCTGTCCAGTTCGGGCGTGACGAAGTGAACGCTGGCGCCGTGCACCTTTCGTCCCGCTTCGAGGGCGCGGCGGTGCGTATGCAGTCCGCGAAAGTCGGGCAGCAGCGACGGATGCACGTTGATCATGCGCCCGCAGAACCGGTTGATGAATGCATCGCCGAGGATGCGCATGAATCCGGCCAGCACGATCAGCTGCGGTCGGAAGGCGTCAATAGCTTCGGCCAGCGCCGCATCGAAGGCGTCGCGTTCGGCGAAATCGTCGTGCGCCACGACCCGCGTGGCGATTCCGGCCTCGGAAGCAAAGGTGAGGCCCGCCGCATCCGGCCGGGTGGAGATGACCCCGGCGATCATGTAGCCACCCTCCTGCTGATGCCGAAGCAGCGCCTGCAGATTGGAGCCTCGACCGGAGATCAGGACGACGACGCGCATCACAGGAAGCGGGCGCGGTGCTCCGTGTCGGCCACGACCCGGCCGATCACCCCGGCCGGATGACCGAGGCGCTCGCAGATGCTCACTGCCGTGTCCGCGTCGCTCTCGGGCACAATGGCCACCATCCCGATGCCGCAGTTGAAGGTCCGCAGCATCTCCTCCGGGGCGACATCCCCGTGTTCCGCCAGCCAGTCGAAGATCGCCGGCCGGGTCCAGGCGCCCTGGTCGATCTCCGCGCCCAGACTGGCAGGTATGGACCGGACCACGTTCTCGGTCAGGCCGCCCCCGGTGATGTGCGCCAGGCCGCGCAGGCTGGTCTCGCGCGCCAGTGCCTGAGCCGAGGACACATAGATGCGTGTGGGCTCGAGCAGGACATCGCCCAGGGTCCGATTCCCTTCGAAGGCCGATTCGAGGTCTGCGTCCGCAAGCTCCAGGATTCGCCGGATGAGCGAGTAACCGTTGGAATGGGGTCCGGAGGACGCAATCCCGATCAGAAGATCTCCGGCGCGGGCCCCGCTCCCATCCAGCAGCTCGTTCCGCTCGACGATGCCGACCGCAAAGCCCGCCAGGTCGTATTCGCCGGGTGGATACATGTCGGGCATTTCCGCGGTCTCGCCCCCGATCAGCGCGCATCCCGACTGGCGACACCCATCGGCGATACCGGAAACCACGTCGACCACGACGTCCGGTTCCAGGTGTCCGGTGGAAAAATAGTCGAGGAAGAACAGCGGCTCCGCTCCCTGGACGATGATGTCATTGACGCACATGGCAACCAGGTCGATGCCGATCGTGTCGTGCTGGCCGAGTCGCTGGGCCAGCGCCAGCTTGGTGCCCACGCCATCCGTGCCGGACACCAGCACCGGATCCTGGTAACGCCCCCGACCCAGGGAGAAAAGGCCGCCGAACCCGCCGATTTCGGTCAGCACCTCCGGCCGGAAGGTCGCCTTCACGAGCGGTTTGATGCGGTCTACGACGGCATTTCCGGCGTCGATATCGACGCCGGCATCACGATAGGTCAATCCGGGTTTCTTGGGCATGGGACAGTCGAGAATGAGCGCGGCGGGCTATGTTATCTTAACTCGCTTTGGGTCGGGAACCGGCATAGAACACCTTCATGATCAAAGTGTGCCTAGCTCTTTGCGGATTGGCGCTGGCGGGAGGCTGGACGACCGTCGGTGCCGTTACCGTGGACCCCTACGTGGCGGTCGTGCCCGTCGAAGATCGCAGCGAGGCGGCGCGCCAGCGCGCGTTCGGTGCCGCCCTCTCCCAGGCATTGACCAAGCTCACCGGCCGGCCCGGAGACATGAGCGGGTACGCGACCGCCAGACTGGTTCGCCAATATCGTTACCTGGAGCGTCCCGCCGAAAGCGAAGGGGAGAGCGCGACTCCGGTTCTGGAAGTTCGCTTCGATCCGGCCGGGGTCCGCAACCTCGCGGCCTCCCAGGGGCTTGCCATGTGGCCCCTGGAGCGTGGCGATACGATCGTCTGGATCGCCCTCGAGCAACGTGGTCAGCGTTTCCTGCTGGGGCTGGAACCGGAACATGCGGATTGGCTGGCTGCGCTGGAGGAAAACGCCGACCGCAGGGCGCTCCCGGTGGTTACGCCGCTGATGGATCTGGAGGATCAGGCGCGGGTATCGGCCGCGGAAGTGTGGGGCGGTTTTGCCGATCGGATCAGCGCTGCTTCGGAGCGCTATGGTGCAGACTACACGCTGATCGGGCGGATCGCGCCGGACGGTTTCCAGTGGTCCGGGCGCTGGCTGCTCCAGGTCGAAGAGGGACTGCTCCGCTGGGAAAGCAGTGGCGACAGCGTCGACGCGGTGATCGCCGGCGGCATCGATGGTGCCGCTACGCGGCTGGCCGAGATCTTCGCCGTACCGCTGGCGGCAGGTCCCGAGGCCGTGCGCCTGAAGGTCTCGGGAATCGGGTCGCCGGAGGACTATGCCCGCGTCCAGGCTTACCTCGCCGGTCTTTCCCTGGTCACCCGGGCGACGCTCGATCAGGTCGCAGGAGATCGAGCCGTGTTTGCGCTGGAGACCGGCGCGGATGCGACCATGCTCAAGCGGGTTCTGAGCCGTAGCGACCTCCTTCAACCCGACCCGGCCGGCGCTGCGGGCGGCCTGGATTTCCGACTGAATCCCTGATCGGTATGGATCATCCGTCCGGACATTCTTCGCCACAGTCTCTGGCCGGGCTGCCCAACGCGATTACCATCCTTCGTATGGTGTCGGT
>JAWVZU010000098.1:0-12481 GCA_033722075.1 Lysobacterales bacterium | reverse complement strand
GGAAGCCGAGCCGCCGCGACCGTTCGGGGTCGCAGTGGGACGCGCGACCGCCCTCCTGTCGCGGGACCTCATGGTACGAGCCATCTTCGTGACCAGCCGCAGCGGCCAATCCGCCGTGGAGGTCTGCGGAGAGCGGCCGGCGGCTCCGGTGGTTGTGTTGACCAGTGATCCGGCAGTCCGACGCAGCGTGTTGCTCCTGTGGGGCGTTATTCCGGTGCTGCGAGAAGAAGCGGAGCTGGATGACCCCAGTCCCTGCATTCGCGAAGTCTCCCAGGAGTTGGGCCTGGCGGAGCCGGGACAGACGGTTCTGCTGGTGCGCGGTTTTTCGGCCGATCCGGACAACAATCGGCCATCGATGACCCTGGTCCCGATCTGAGCTTGTGTAGTGAGCTAGAGGAGAAACCCCAGGATCAGGCCGCCCAGGAACAGGCGGTAGACCACGAACGGCAGCATGCCGATCTTCTCGACCAGGCGAATGAAGGCGGCTATGCAGAGGTACGCGCTGAAACCGGCAACGCCCATGGCCAGGGCAAACTCTCCCCAGTGGGGCGTGACCTGGGCCTGCAGCAGCTCGCGAGCGCCGAACAGCCCGGCCGCCAGCACTGCGGGAATCGCCATGAGGAAGGAGAAGCGCGCCGCCGCCCGGCGGGACATCCCCAGGAAGAGACCGGCCGTGATCGTGATGCCGGACCGCGATGTGCCCGGGATGAGAGCGATCACCTGGGCCAGGCCCATCGCCAAGGCCTTGCGGCCGCTCAGAGGTTCCCGGCCGGCAAACCGGTCCGACCACCAGAGCACCAGCGCAAACACGATGGTCGCCGTGGCGATCACCAGCGGCGTCCGGGCGTGAGCCTCGATCGGTCCGGCCAGGCTCAGCCCGACTATGCCGAGCGGCAGCGTCGCCAGCGCCAGCCAGCCCAGCAGGCGATGGCCGTCGAGTTCGACGCCAAAGCCGCTGACGGAGCGACCCCGTAGCATGTCGATCAGTTCGTCGCGGAAATACACCACCACTGCTGCCAGACTGCCGAGATGGACCGCGACGTCGAAGACCAGCCCCTGGTCCGAGTAGCCCATGGCCTGGTTGGCCAGGATCAGGTGGGCCGAACTGGATATCGGCAGGAACTCGGTGACGCCCTGAACAACGGCCAGGGCGATGGTCTGCAGCGTCGTCAAGACCCGCGGCTCAAGCTCGGGACGCTCAACCCATCACGGCCGGATTAAGGGTGTAGGTGCCGGTCAGTTCCGCCGAATCCAGCACATGCCCGGCGATCGCTGCCATGACATCACGCCCGTCGAAATGATCACCGACCTCCAGCCGCTCCACGTCCAGCGCATAGACCCGGAAATGATAGTGGTGCAACCGTTCGTCGTTCCACGGCGGGCAGGGTCCGTCGTAGCCATGGTAATCACCTGCGAGATCCGACCCGGCCATGAACTGGGAATAGTCGTTCAGACCCTGGCGGCTGCCCTTGGGCCCCGGCGGCTTGCGCTTCCCGCCTTCAACCACGCCGTCACTGCAGTTGGCTTCCTCGATGTGATCGAACTCGGGCGGCACGTCGATCATCACCCAGTGGAAGAAATCAACCCGGGGCAGGTCCGCCGGGATGGTCTTGCCTTCCTGATTCACATCGTCGCCCACCGACGGGACATCCTTGTCCACGCAGATCACGGCCAGAGACCGGGTCGCGTGGGGCAGCTTGTCCCAGGCCAGATGCGGATTCCGGTTGCCGCCGAACGTCATGTGTTTCTCGGGATCCGGCACACCGAAGGCGTAGTCGTCGCCGATCCGGGCACCGTTCTTCAAGGACTTGCTTGTCAGTTTCATCACACCGCTCCGCTGCTTTCCGTCATTGCTCGAAGGAGATTCGATAGATCACGCCGGCCTGATCGTCGGCGACCAGCATGGAGCCATCCGGCGCCAGCTGAATATCAGCCGGTCGGCCCCAGTTCTCTTCCCCCTGGAGCCAACCTTCGGCGAAGGTCTCATAGGCGATTGCCTCCTGGTCCTCGCCGAGCGTGACCATGGTGACGCGGTAGCCGATCTTGCTGCTGCGGTTCCACGAGCCATGCTCGGCGATGAAGACCCGACCGCGATAGGGTGCCGGGAACATGCTGCCGGTGTAGAACTTCATTCCCAGCGGCGCGACATGCGGGCCCAGCGGTTGGGCCGGCGGACGAAACTCGTCACAGTCGCGCTGTTGTCCGAATTCCGGGTCGGGCACCGTCGCGCCGTGGCAGAAGGGGTAGCCGAAATGCTGGCCGACTTCCGACAGGTGGTTCAACTCGCAGGGCGGGAGGTTGTCGCCCATCATGTCGCGACCGTTGTCGGTGAACCAGAGATCGCCGGTGTCCGGGTGCCAGTCGAAGCCGACGGAATTGCGCACGCCCCGGGCGATCGTCTCCATGCCGCTGCCGTCAGGATTGATTCTGCGGATTTCCGCGAAATCCTCCTCGAGGCAGATGTTGCAGGGCGCGCCGACCGGAACGTACAGCTTGCCGTCCGGCCCGAACCCGAGGTACTTCCAGCCGTGGTGCCGTTCCTTTGGAAAGGCGTCGGTGACGACCTGCAGTTCCGGCGGGTCGCTCAGTCGATCCTCGATCCCGTCGAGGCGGTAGATGGTGCCGATATCCCCGACATACAGATCGCCATCCCTGAACGCCAGTCCGGACGGCATCGTGAGTCCACTCGCCAGGACGTGGACCGCATCGGCCCGGTGATCGTCATCGCCATCGACCACCGCATACACCTTCCCCTCGCGACGTGAGCCGACGAACAGCACACCCCGATCGCCCCAGGCCATTTGCCGGGCATTGGGCACATTGTCCGCATACACCTCGATCTTGAAGCCCTCGGGCAAGCGGATCTTGTCCAGGGGCAGGTCCGCGCTCCAGGCAAGCGATGCCGCAAGCAGTCCCAGAAATCCGCAGGTCGTTCTCATGCTCATGCCTCCTGCTCGCCCGCCAGCCTCTTCACGAGCTCGGGGAGCTGTTCTCCGTCCAGGCCCAACCCGTCGGCGTAATGCTTCCAGTGTCCCGGGGGCCAATAGTGCGCCAGCCCGTCAGCGGACCGGAGCTCACCGGTCAGGGCGTCGGCCAACGCTTCCGCATCGATGTTCAGTTTGCCAAGCTGCTTGGGTAACGGCTCACCGCCTCGCAAGCGATCGAAGTCCAGCCAGATCAGCTCCAGGGCAAGATGCTGCTCGGCGGCCATCAAGTGCGCGTAGAACTCATCTAGATCGATCGGCGTCGCCGCCTCGCCGTCCCGCCAGCCGAAGGACTCGGCGTGAAGGAGATGGTCGGCCGGGTGGCGCCCGACGACCAGCAGCGTGGCCCGGGGAAAATAGCGGGCGATCGCCGCCGGTTCGGCCTGGGCCACGGGGAGCCGGTCGATCAGGGTCAGGCCCTCCACTTCGCTGCTCCTGGCGCGACGCACCGCATGCCAGTAGCGGCGGCGGTCCATACGAACCGCATCCTCATCCGGCTCGGACCAGTCGGAGCGGGTCCGGCTGAGCCTGGCCAGCATATCCCGGCGACCATCCGAGCCGAGGCGGTCACCCAGCACTTCCACGCCCGCCAGCTTGCCGAGCGCACGGTGAACCGCGTCGATGCCGGAGCCCGGCAATCCGACCAGGAATACGGGTTCGGGTCGGCCATCCTCCGGGGCATCCTGCGGCCAGCTTGCGGCCACGCTCCAGTCCACGATCGGCGCCGCCACCGGTGGTGGCGACATTTCCGCCGCGGTGGCCAGCTCGGCGAATATGGACGCGGCTTCCTCATATTGCCGTTGCATATCCAGGGCCCTTCCGCGCAGTTCCAGCGCCTCGAGCCGATAGTCGCTCTCGCGGGCGATGGGTTCCAGCGCAGCGATCGCTCGCTCCGGCTCCCCGAGCGCCAGGGCCGCCCGCGCCCGGACCAGGCAGGGTCGATTGCGCTGGCGCAGTTTCTCGGGCAAGCCATCCAGCACGACGATCGCTTCCTCGTGCTCGCCGGCCCGGGCGTGCAACTGGGCCAGCAAGAGGCCCGCCTCCAGGTCGTTCCGATCCTCGGCCAACGTCTCCTTGAGGGTATCCAGCGCATCGTTCGTCTGGCCCATGCCGTCCTGCGCCTGAGCCCACCGGTTGCGCAGTCCGGGCGCCGCATGACCGCGCTCCACCAGGACCCGGAAACATTGCTCGGCAGCGGCATGGTCGCCGATGGCCAACAGGGCATCGCCCAGCTTTTCCAGGGTGGGTGGATCGCCGCGGCGCTGCATCAACGCCTGGGAATAGATCTGAACGGCCTCGCCATGACGGCCCTGCGCGGCGGCGGCGTCAGCACGTCCGACCACAGCATCATAGCGACCGGGCTGTTCACCGAGAATCTCGTCGAACATCACCTCGGCCTCCTCCGGCCGCTGGTTGGCCAGGACCGCCTCGGCGAGCTTCGTCTTGAGTTCCAGGCTCTCCGGGCGGGCCTCGACACAGCGCCGGAAGCACTCCTCGGCAAAAGCCGCCGCCCCGTCGAGCAGCATGGCCTGCCCCAGCGTTGCCCGGGCCGCGGTCGATTCCGGATCGAGCTCCAGCGCACGGGAGAGAATGCCGCGCGCATCGTCCAGGCGGCGCTGGGCGATGTAGACGCTGCCGAGATTGGTCATTGCTCGCGCCGATTCCGGTTCGATCTTGAGCGCCAGCCGCAGCTGCTGCTCGGCCGCATCGGGCTCCCCCAACCGGAACAGCAGATAACCCAGGGTATTGCGCGCCTCCGCCAGGTTGGGGTCGATTTCCACCGCTCGCTCGAGGTTGCTGCGGGCCCCCGCAAGGTCTCCCCGGGCATGCAGTATGCCTGCCAGCGTCTGATGGTAGTGGGCCTCGTCTCCGTTGAGATCGATGGCCTTTTCGGCGTGCTCGAGCGCCTGGTCGAGATCCTTTTTCTCATGACAGAGAACCGCCATCAGGTGATGGACATCGTCACGATCGGGCTCGTTTTCGAGAATCTGGCGATAAATCGCCGCGGCGCCTTCCTGGTCGCCTTCGCGGTGTTTCTTGATGGCTTCGTTCAACATCGTTCGTTCCTGGAAATCCTTGTCACAGCTCAATCAACGCAGGGTCAACCCGCTTCCATGATGCGCTCGTTCGGTGCCCCGGCCCTGGCTGGCGACTCGCCTTTCAAGCGCCGGATCAGTTCGGCCGTGATCACCCTGGGCGCCCAACTGGTCAGGGCAAGGCTGTCGATGAACCCGCAGTGCCCTCCGAATTCCGTCACCTCCAGCCGAAGGCGCTCAGGCAACTGCAGGCCTTCGAAATCTGCCACCGGAATGACCGGATCGTCTGCCGCGGTCATGATCACGCCCGGTACGCGTAGGTCGGCCAGCCGATCTCCGGCAATCGAATAACCGTCCAGATAGGCATCGATGTGCGGAAACTCGGTATAGCAGTCGACCAGCCAGCCGGTCAGCTGGAGCAGATCGCCCTCCGCCAGCACCGTCTCCCATCCGTAGTCCTCCGGATACAACTCACATTTCCGGGCCAGCGACCGGCGCCACTTGCGCATGAAATAGTACTCGTAGAACCAGGGCGCGGCCTGGATCGCGGCCAGCCCGGCGGAGGGGCTGATCACGGGGCTGACCGCAAAGACCTGGGCGATCGGAAAATCGGCCACCCTGGCAACCCGCAGGGCGAAATTGCCGCCAAGCGAATAGCCGACCAGCACCACCGGCCGCGGCCTGGCCCGCTCGGCCAGGATCCGGGTCGCGGAAACCACCTCCGCCAGGCGGCAGGAGTTGAACAACCCCCGATTGAGGTGGTGCGTATCGCCGTGGTCCCGGAAATTGAGGCGCACGACCTCAAAGCCCGCCTCGTAGAGCCGGTCGGCCGTGTCGACCATGTAGTTCGATCCGGCATTGCCTTCCCAGCCATGGAAGAGGATCGCGGTGGCGATTGCATCGGGTCGGGGAGAACGCCAGCTCTCGAGACGAACGCCATCGTCGCACTCGATGATCTCCTGGCGAGCCTGGGTCAGTACGGCCGGGCGCCGCTTCAGCAGGCGGCGTCTGCGCAGTGCGGAACTCGAGAGCACCGACTGGACATGCGCGTTCCTGAGCAGCGATGGCGGTCTGAAGGGCGGAATCACTGGCGCGCCTCCAGTGCCTGCACCACGACATCGTGAGCGCCGCGCGCCAGGTCCCGGCGCTGGCCGTCCGCGCTTGGGCGGGGCGGGGCACAGACGACTTCGACATCGATCGGCGCCTCGCCCAGCAACCGCCAGAGATTGCCCAGGAAATGCTCGCCGTCGCGAAAGGCGACTTCGGTGTTGCACAGGCGGCCGTCGCGCAGGAAAGCCAGGGCGATCGGCTGAACCGGGGTCTCCGTGTCGATGGCGGCCTTGAGCATGCGCCCATGGAAGGGCAGCACGCGCGCCCCGTCGCCGGTCCGCCCCTCGGGAAAGATGGCCACGCTGTGCCCGCCCCGGAGCTTTTCGGCCAGGGCTTCCGTCACGGCATGGCGCGACGCGTCCGAGCCCCGATCGTGAAAGACCGTGCCCCCCGCTCGCGCCAGCCACCCGACGACGGGCCAGCGTGCGATTTCGGCCTTGGCCACGAAGCTGGCCGCCCGGAGGCTGTGGATCACCTCGATATCGATCCAGGAGATGTGGTTCGCCAGCAACATCACCGGGCCTGGCCGCAGGGTCCCGACACAGCGGACCCGAATCCCGAAGATCCGGCACAACAGGCGAGACCAGAAACGAATCATGGCCTCGGTCAGGGATTCGTTTCCGACCGGCACTCGCTGCCCGAGCGGATTGATCGCAAGGAGCGTGATCGGAAGGGTGATCAGCAGATGCCCGGCCAGCAGGGGTACGCGATAAACGTACCGCCACCAGCGCGGGCCAACCTCCCGCTGCTCTTCAATGGACAAATCCGTATCCAGAACTGCTCACCTTCATGCGATTGACCTGGTCCGCCAGGTTGCTCAGATGCTCCTCCCAGTAACGGGGCTGACCGAACCAGGGGAAACTGGCCGGAAACGTCGGGTCATCCCAACGCCGGGCGATCCAGGCGGCGTACTCTATCATGCGTGCCGCCCGGAGCGCTTCGATGAGCACAAGCTGGCTCCGGTCGAATTCGGAGAACTGCTCGTAACCTTCCAGGAGGATCTCGATCTGCCGGGACCGCTCCTCCGGGTCTCCATCCAGGAGCATCCAGAAGTCGGCAACCGGTGGCCCGCTGCAGCAGTCGTCGAAGTCGACCAGGTGGGGGCCGCTCTCGGTCCAAAGGACGTTGCCGCGGTGGCAATCCCCGTGAATGGACTGCCGGGGCCAGTGTGTCTCCGCGAAGCGGTCATGGATCAGACCCACGAGAACACTGCTGATGCTGCGGTATTCGGCCTCGAGATGCGGGGGGACGAACTGCGCATCCACGACATGGGAAGCGGCGTCGGCAACCCGCTCGGCGTCCATCAGCTGCAGCCGGTTCTCGAAGTGAATCGCGCGGCCGACTCCGTGCAGACGCCCCAGGGTCCGGCCCAGCCAGGCCAGGTTTTCGGCGGATTCCAGGACAGGTTCCCTTCCCCCCTGGCGCGGGAACACGGCGAACCGGTAGCCGCGATGGCGGTGGAGGGTCTCATTGCCGGAACTGAGCGGCGGGGTGACCGGGATCTCGGCCTCCTCCAGGGCAAGGGTGAATGCGTGTTCCTCTTCGATCGCCGCATCGCTCCAGCGGTTGGGCCGGTAGAACTTGGCGACCACGAAACCGTCGTCCTCCAGCCCGATCTGGTAGACGCGATTCTCGAAGCTGTTCAGCGCCATCAGCCGCCCGTCCGGCTCGAAGCCGGCGGCCTCCAGCGCGTTAAGCACGCAGTCCGGCGAAAGCGCTTCGTAGTCGGGGGCCAACGGTTTGTTCATGGCGGATGGCAACAATCAATCCCTGTACAATCAGGTCTCCAGGCGAAAGGGAACGCGCCCCAGTAATCTATGGATCAACCGCCCCAGTATAAAGTGACAAACCGGGCAACCGGGTCGAGCTTTTTCGTGCAGCCCGGCGAAACGGTCCTGGCCGCCGCCCATCGCCAGGATGTTCACCTGTCCTACAGCTGTCTCAACGGGACCTGCGCCAGCTGTCACGCCCAGTTGCTCAGCGGCGAGGTCGACTATCCCTTCCTGCCTCCCCAGGCCCTGACCAGGGAGGAACGGGAATCGGGGCTCGCCCTGCTCTGCCAGGCGGTTCCCCGCAGCGATCTTACCCTGGTTGCCCGCGAACCTGCGGCGCTCCGGGATGTGATCACTCGCGTGCTGGCGGTTCGGGCAGACAAGATCGACCGCGTCGCGCCGGACGTGATGCGCATCATGCTGCGCCTGCCCCGGGGCGAGCGCCTCCAGTATCTCGCCGGACAATACCTGGATTTTCTGCTTCCGGACGGTAAGCGCCGCGCTTTCTCCATCGCCAACGCGCCGCATACCTCGGACCGGCTCGAACTCCACATCCGGCACGTGCCCGGCGGCGGGTTCACGGATTTCGTCTTTTCCGAACTCAAGGGGGGCGCATTGCTGCGCATCGAGGCGCCCCTGGGCACGTTCTTTCTTCGCGACCGCTCCAGCCGCCCCATGATCTGCGTTGCCGGGGGCACCGGTTTTGCGCCGATCAAGGCCATCGTGGAACAGTTCATCGCCAACCACGAATCACGCGACCTGTGGATCTACTGGGGCGCGCGAACGCTTGCCGATCTCTATCTGCACTCACTACCCGAGCAATGGGCTGCGGCACACGGCAATATCCGCTACCTGCCGATTCTCTCGGAGCCGGCGGGGGAAGATGCCTGGGCCGGTCGAACCGGGCTGGTACATCGCGCAGTGCTGGAGGACCATCCCGACCTGGAGCCGTTCGACGTCTACATGAGCGGCCCGCCCCAACTCATCGACGCCGGGCGGCACGAGTTCGCCGACCATGGGCTTCCGGAGAACCACCTCTACTACGACTCCTTCGAGTTTGCGCCCGACATCCTGGCGAAGATGTACCCGACGGAGGATGACGCCTGACGGCGTAGAAAGTGAAAAGAAGTCCGCTCCGCGGTGAGCCCTGAAAGCTTCTTACTTTCAACTTTTCACTGTTCACTTTTCACGCCCGAAGGCGGAGCATCATCCAGCTGTTGCACTTGTAATGGCCGGTGGCGCCGCACGGTGCGTCCAGGTCCTCGAAGCCCATGCGGCGGTACAGTCGCCGCGCCTGGTGCATGTGGTCCAGGGTTTCCAGGTAACAGGCGGCATAGCCGAACTCCCGGGCTGCGGCGAGACAGCGCTTGATCAGGGGGACGCCCAGGCCGCAGCCTCGCAGCCGCGGATGGAAGTACATCTTCTGCAGCTCGCAGACGTCCGGGTCACCGCCTTTCAGGGCCGCGATGCCGCCGCCGCCCAGCACTTCGCCCGAGCTTTCGATGACCCAGTAGGCGGCCCGGTCGGCCTGGTAGGTTTCGTACATCCGATTGACCTCCGGATCTTCGATAGAAAAGCCCGAACCGACTGCGCCGAACTCGGTCATGACCGAGCGGATGATCCCTGCCATCGCCGGGTTGTCCGCGGGCTGAATCGGGCGAATCCGGAACTGCTCGGCCAACCGGGCATAGCGCAATGCCTTGGCGTAGCGGGCGAGGGATTCCCGGATCGTCTCCTGCTCGGCGGCGGTGAGAAACTCAAAGGCGCTGCCCACCTGGCGATCTGCCGCCCGATGGATCTCCGCGACCTTGGCCTGGCCGTCGTCGGTCAGCTCGAGGACACGTTGCCGTCCGTCCCGGGGCGATCGACGACTGCTCAGGAGCCCCTTATCGACAAGTCCGCCGACCAGCCGGCTCACCGTGGATTTCTCGAGCACCAGCAGGTCGCTGAGCTCGGAAACCGTGGACGCGCCACGCTCTCCGAGTTCGACCAGCACGTGGCACTCGCTGAATGCAAGGTCCACTTCTTCGCCCGGGCCACCGAGAATCTTCAGACCACGCACCAGGCTGCGCGTTGCTGCGCGCGTCTCGCGTACCGGTTCCACCGCTTGCCTCCTGAAACAAACTAGTTGCATAGTACAACTAAATTTACTCTTGTGGAACGGGCCGGAAGGCACAATGTGGCTCCCATGACCGACCTGCCCCGGCTCACCGCCGCTTTCCAGGATGAGGGCTATTGCATCATCCGTGACGCCGCATCATCCGAGCTTGTTGCGCGGCTGCGGGCGATCGCCGAGCGGGACCTCGCGGCCGATCGCGGGCCGCTGGAGCGAGAGACCGAGGTCCGCTATCCCGGGTCACCTCCCAGCATCGATTCCCCCGGTGGAACCACCGTTCGCCGCTTGTTGCGCGCGGACCAACGCGACCCGGCCTTTGCCGAATGGATTCGTTCCCCCGCGGTGGTCGCCACCCTCAGGGCTCTGTTGAACTCGCGGGAGCTGTATTTCTGTCCGGCTCACCACAACTGCGTGATGACCAAGCAGCCGAGTTTTTCCAGCGATACGGGCTGGCACCAGGACATCCGCTACTGGCGTTTCAGCGACCGGCAACTGGTGAATGCCTGGCTCGCGCTCACGCCGGAGACGGCCGAGAACGGGGGACTTCGGATCATCCCGGGTTCTCACCGCGAACCCCTGACCGAGGATCGTCTCGATTCCGCCCGCTTTCTGCGCGAGGACCTTCCCGCGAACCATGCCCTGCTGCAACGAGCCCGGCAACTGACCCTCGCACCCGGGGACCTCGTCTTCTTCCATGCGGCGATCCTGCATTCGGCATCGCGCAACCGGACCGATGAAACGAAGTACTCCGCGGTCTTCACCTATCACGGCGAAAACACCCGGCCCATTCCCGAGACCAAGTCCGCCAGCATTCCCGAGGTCAGGGTGGGCTAGGTACAACGCTCTAGTTTTCTCGGGAACCCTCAAGTCCGTCCACACAATCCCGGGAGAGTCCTGCATGTTCCGATTTATGGCCATCGCCGTGCTTGCCGTCGGAAGTGCCCAGGCCCGTGACTACCTGATCGAGGCGGGTGATGTTGCGGGACTAGTGGCCGCCGTCGAACTCGCCAACGAGGCGCCCGGACCCGACCGGATCTTCCTGTCGCCCCGCGCCACCTATGTCTTCGAATCGCCCGCGCCGGGGCACCCACACCTGGCGTTGCCGCCGATCCGTGACGATCTGGACCTGGTCGGCAACCGGGCGACCCTGCGACGCTATTCCGATCACCCCTTCAGTCATATCGAAGTCAGCCGGTCCGCCAGGCTTCGGCTCGTCGCCGTGACCCTGGCCGACGGGGCAGACGGTTCCCTGCGCAATTTCGGCGAGCTGCTGCTCTGGCACGCGATCGTAGAGGACAATGCCGGGGGTGGCACGCATGCGGCGCTGGTCAACTTCGGCACGGCTCGGGTCCTCGATTCGCGGATCCGGTTCAACAGCTTCTCTTCAACCGGACGGTTTGGCGGTGCAGTCGTCAATTTCGGTTCCCTGGAAATGGTCGACAGTGCGATGTACGGCAACAGCGCCTACGGCAGTGTCGGCACCATCGAGATGGGCGCGGCACTCTCGAACTTCGGGACCTGCGAGCTCCGGGGGGTAACGATCAACGCCCATCAGACCAGCCAGGGACAAGTGGGAGCAGGAGCGATCGCCAACTTCTTTCCCGGCCGTCTGCAGATGACCGATTCCGTCGTCGAAGCGAATCTGCCCGCAGCGATCGCCGAGGTCCCCGGAGACGGCATCGGCGAGAGCACCGGGACCCGATTCGCCCGCTGATCGCGTATCATCGGGCCGGTGAAGGTCCGATTCGTACTGGTAGAGACCCAATTTCCGGCCAACATCGGCGCTGCGGCGCGCGCCATGAAGGTCATGGGTTTCGAGGACCTGTGGCTGGTTTCGCCACGGCGGTTTCCGGACCCCGAGGCGAACCGTCTCGCTGCAGAAGCAGGCGATATCCTCGACTCGGCGACGGTGGTCGAAGACCTCGACGAGGCCCTTGCCGGGTGCGCCCTGACCATCGCCACGTCGAACCGCGAGCGGACCGCAGACTGGCCAACGCTGCCGGCTGACGAAGCCGCGAGACTGGCCGCAGAGGAGGCGGGCACCTGTGCCTTCGTGTTCGGCCCGGAAGCTTCAGGCCTGTCCAGCGAGGCCGTTTACCGGGCCCGTTACCGCAGTTTCATCCCGACCGGCCCGCTTGCCTCCAGCCTCAACCTGGCCCAGGCGGTCCAGGTCTTTGCCTACGAGCTGCGCCGCGCCGGCCCTGTTTCGTCTGCCGCCTCCAATACGGAGCGCCCGGCGACCCACGAGGCCCGCCAGCATTGCTACGCGGCATGGCGGGACGCGTTGGTCGCCCTGGACTTTCCTCGGCGCGACCCGGACCACCTGATGCTGCGCTTCGAACGCATCTTCAATCGCGCTGGCCTGACGGAACGGGAGGTCAGCATGCTGCACGGTCTGGCCACGCGAATCGTTCAGCGGGCCGGTACGGCATGAAGCTCAAGCGCCGAAACTGGCTCGCCGGC
>JAWVZU010000097.1:0-12512 GCA_033722075.1 Lysobacterales bacterium | reverse complement strand
CGTTGACCGTTCGGTCTTCGATCAGGGTACCGAAGCCGGCATCGCTGGCCAGTTGAAACCGGTATTGGTCTGCGCCCGCCGCAGCGCTCCAGGAAAAGGTCGGCTGGAAGAGGACATCGGCAGCGCCGTCTGCAGGACTGGAGAGCACTACCTGCCCCGGCGCGTTCGCGGTGACGAGCACATTGACCGTCACGGTCTGTTCCAGGCTGCCGCTGGTACCCCGAATGACGATCTCCGAGTTCCCGGCAGGAGCAGTGCCGCTCGCGCTTATGCTGGCCGTTCCCGACCCACCCGGCATGATAGATGTCGGCTGGATGTCACCGGTAAAACCGCTTGGCAGAGCGCTGAAATCAAGCTGGATCGCGCTGTTGAAATCACCGATTGCGCCCGCGGTAAGCGTAACGTTCTGAAGATCGACCGACCCCGGCGCCGTGCAGACTTCCTGGCTCAGGTTGGTGCCCATCAGGGTGAAGTTCGCGCTGCCGCATTCATCGAACTTGAACGACGCGATGCGAGTGGACCAGAGCTGGTTGTCATTCTCGACGTATTCGCTGGTGAACCAGAACGTGCATCCGTCCGCCGGATCCACGCTGAGCGCACTGTAGTCGCCCCAGCGCTCGGCAGCCGTCTGGGATTGGGAGCCGTCGATGATGGTGGTTTCGCCGGCGGTCAGGGCGCCATTGGCGTCCGTACTGAGGCGCCCCGTATAGCGCAGTGACGGGAAGGTACTGGACGAGGAGACGCTGTAGCCGATGGCAATGTTGCCGCTGCTGTCCATCGCGGCGCTGCCCATCCAGCGCGAGTCGCCGTCAGGTGCGAGAGTGCCCTCCTGGAACAGCTCCCAGGGGGCTTGCCCCCCACCCGTTCGTCGCAGTTCGAAGAAGCGGATGCCGCCGCGGTCAAACGTATCGACATCGGTGGTGAGGTTGCCGACCAGCGTTTCGTAGTCCCCGAAATTCCGGTACTGGACACGCCGCATGACGGGCTCACGCAGTGGATCGAGGGTCTGAGTAGTGTTGGGCTGCTGGAAACACTCGAAAGACTGCAGCCCGCAAAGGTCGGAGTCGATGTCGGCGATGGCGATCTGCGTCGGACCGTTGAGCGATCCGGTTCCGGCCTCGAAATCCACGTCGAATTCGAAGATCTCGAGAAAGTCGTTGCCGGGGTCATTCGAACCGGGGTTGTGGACTTCGTCGTCCCGGTGGCGGAGGAACAGCCCTGGCGCCCCGGCCGGCGGCCGCGTGGTCCCATCCACGTCTGCCGGCTGCAGCACCTGGAAGCCGAAACCGCTCAGTCCGGTCGCCGCCGAACGCATCATTCGGGCCGCCTGGCCGAGCAGCATCTTGGTCCGCTCAAGCGCATAGACCGCCGGAACGCCCTCGTTGGTGCCCACGTAATACGCATCCGGCCACACCCCGTATTTCGGGTAGTCCGGAAAGCTCGGGGCCTGGAAATCATAGCTGAACCATCCACCGCTGATCGGGTCACCGGTCCGACTGACATAAACGCACAGCCGGTTGGGCCCTTCGGAGGTGAATTCGGTGAGCAGCCACCGTCCAGCCAGTTCGTCGTATAGAACGATCGGGTCCCCTGCCCCACTGTCGCGGCAGGCCGGCGTGGCGCCCGGCAGGTTGCTCATACTGAACGCGGGGGCGGCCACACTGCCATCGGACTTGTTGAAGATGACGTAGGTGGCGCCCTGGCTGCCGTTGGTGGACTGGATGTAGTAGTCCTGACCTACGTCCCCGACCGTATCGGGGGGAAATCCGCCGACGAAGTCGATGGCGCCGTCCGTCGGCCCGAGATTGAGGGCCGGTGTACCCAGTGCCTTGGCCCGCCAGTCGGGCAGCCAGGTCTCGTCGATGAGAGGATCGCCGCCGGCAACGGGGTTGACCGGCTTGGGTGGGTTCGCTTCGAGCAGGGGGTCGAAGATGTGGCGGCGCGGAACCAGCTTTACCGGGTCGCCCGGTCGCCAGGGCGGCAGGGGCGTTACTTCGGCCAGGTTCTGATCGATGATCGACGGTGTGACTGCTGGAAACACCTCGACATCCGACCCGGTTGCCCCACCCGACACGGCAAGCAGCGTCGCGAGAATCGAAAGCATCGTTTGTTCCTCCCTTTCGGTCCCCGCAGATCGAGGCCCGCCCGTGGTCTGAGCATGCCCTCCCGAGCCAGGCGACGCAAGCGAAACGCTACTGGCGGAACAACCCGATCGAACCCGATTCGCTGGAGGCCTGAATCGAAAAGAGTCCACGACCGCTGTGGGTCGTCACACAGGTCACCCCGGCCTGAACTTTGCTGGAACTGATCGGCAGTTCGGACTCGATCGTGCCGGACGTGCAGGCGGTCACGACTACGTGTTCCGGCGGAATGCCGAGAACGATGGCGCCGGTTTCACTGCGGAAGATCATCGGTTCACGCCACTTCCTGGCCATCGGACTGATGCGAAGGGCGCCGCTGCCGGTGGTTGCCGAAAGAACGCCCGCTGCAGTCAGGGAGATATCGCCGCTTTGGCTGTGGGCCTCTATCGGATTGCGCAGGCGCTTGGCGACGATGTGACCGGCGTCCGATTCGACCGTCAACTGCACCCCTGGACCGACGAACAGGCTCACATCCACCCGCAGACAGCCCTCGCCGGCCACCACCAATGACAGTCTTCCGACGTCCGCTTCCGTTGCCTGGACGGCCGGCTCCGCATCCGCACATTGGCCGACCAGATCGACGCCTACGAAACCCTCCGAGCCCTGACGAATATGGACGTCGCCCAGCGGGTTTGTGAACTCAAGGTTGTGTTCCGGCTTGATCTCGCCGCTCCAGTGAACTCGCTGGAACTCGATCGGCCGATGCTGACAACCGGTCAGGACCAGTAGGCCAAGGAGCAGCACCGGCATCGACGTTCTCACGGGCGAAACTCGGCGCGGATCCGCAGTTGCCGCTCCCCGGTCACCCTCCGGCCTCGGAACGCATCGATTCGAGGCGTTCCTGCAAAGCCTTCAGCCGGGGATCTTCCGGGCGCGCCTGGAGCCCCTTCTGGATCATGCCGGCGGCCGTATCCAGGTTCCCCTCCTGAAGATAACTTTGTGCCGCATTGGTCCAGATCTGGGCAATGTCGCTCAGCTTGCGATTGGCGATGTCGTGATCCGGATCGGTTTCCAGAATCTGTCGGTAGAGCTTGGTTGCCTCGTCATAGGCCCCATTGGAATAGAACCGATCCGCTCGCAAAAGCACACGCTCTATCTCGGACCGGTCGATGGCAGATGCCGTTTGCGCCGGCGTGTCCGCCCGCCCGAGATCGCTCAGGATTGCGGTCAACTGCGGATCGGCCGGAAACCGCCTCAGACCCTCCCGGACCAGCGTGCGGGCTTCGTCAGCTTTCCCGGCATCCCTGAGCCGACTGGCTTCTTCCACTACCGCAGTCAGGAGATCCTGGAGACCATCCTGGGCCCGCGGGTCGGTTACATCGAGACGTAGCGCCTGCTGATAAGCCTCGTAGGCATTGGCATTGGCGGGGGCAAAAAAGCGCTTGCTCGCCAGGAAGCCCTTCGCCCTGGCCAGAAGCTGGTCCAGTTCGGTTTCGCCCTGGTTTTCGGTCTCGACCTCCGTTTCGGTTGCGGACCCGGGGTCGGAAACCACCTCGCCGTCGTCAGCCGGAACCTCGGCGCCCTTCTGGTAGAGCAACCAGCCGCTCACCCCCGCAAGCACTACCACCGTTGCCAACGCAAACCAGACCGGTGCCCGGGATCGCCGCTTCGCCGGCGAGCTTCCGACTGCGGGCTGCCCTGCTGCCGGGGTCACCGTCGTGGCCTGCTCATCCTGCTGCTTTGCCTTGGCCTTCGCTTCTGCCGGCGGCTTGGATTTGGGCTTGGGTTTGGGCTTGGCCTTCTTGCCCGCACTCAATTTCTTGAGGTCTTCGAGAAATTCGCCGGCGGTTTGATAGCGCTCGTCGCGATTCTTCGCCATCAGCTTCTCGATGATCGGCTGGTAGCGCGACAACTTCTTGGGCAGTTCCGGAACCGGCTGCTGGATCTGCGCCAGCGCGATGGAAAACGGATCGGCAGCGGTGAACGGTGGCTTGCCGACGAGGAGTTCGTAAAACAGCACGCCCAGGGCGTAGATGTCGGAACGATGGTCGACCTTTTCGCCCTTGGCCTGCTCCGGGCTCATGTAGTGCGGCGTTCCCACCGAGGTACCGATCTTGGTCGACGCGGTGTTCGAATTCACGGCCTTGGCGATACCGAAATCGCCGAGCACGCAGGTTCCATCGCCACGAAACATGAGGTTGCCCGGCTTCAGGTCGCGGTGGACGATGCCCTGTTCGTGGACATAGCCAAGACCGGCGGCGGCTTCTGCCATGATGGCGAGCGCGTCTTCTTCATCGACACCAGCGTCCAGCCGCTCCCGGACCGTACCCCCGGGCAGGTATTCGCAGGCCATGAAATAGTAATCATGTGCCTCTTCTTCGCCTTCGCCGCCTTGCGCCCCTTCGACAATGCCCGTGTCGAAGACCTTGAGCAGATTGGGATGGCTGAGCTTGGCGATGAACTTGCCTTCCTTGACGAACCGGTGACAGGCCACCTCATCGGCTGCAAGACCCGGCGACATGACTTTCAGGGCAACTTCCCGCTGGAGGGACTCCTGCTCGGCGAGAAAGACGGTCGCCATGCCGCCGGAGCCGAGCTCGCGGATAATGCGAAAACCGGGGATGTCAGGTATTTCCATGCCTGCCCTCTATCCATAGCCGGACGCGAGGGCAACCCTCACGCCTGCGTGCAGCGACCTGGAGTGGCGCGTTTCGGTCAGGGAACCGCCGCGCTGAGTTTCTTCAAAGCGGCAACGAATTCCGACTGTCGATAGTCATCTTCGCTGCGCGTGGCATCGTAGAGTGCCGAAGCCTCCTGACGCAGCCGCTCGCCTTCTTCCGCCGAAATGACACCATTGTCCTCGAACGCAATCAGCACCGTGTCGACCGCCAGGGCGGCCTGCTCGGCGGCGGCATAATCGCGAAACTCCCCGCGTGCACCGTCCTTCACCAGTCCCTCGAACATGGCGCGGATCGCGGATGAATCGAACTCGGTATCCTCCAGCCTGGGCACCATGGCCGAGACGCTTTCCAGGAGTCGTCGCGCCGCCTGCTCCGTTTCCGCGCGTCCCTTCCGCATGGCGCCGTGCAGGTCTCGGGTCTGCTGGGCAATGGCTTCGGCCGCTGCCGCATCGACATGGGCCGCCACGTGCCGAACCATCAGCAGACTTGCGTCATTGTAGCGGACCACACCGGGACCCAGTCCCGTACTCGGACGCGGAACCCACTGGGTCTTGAACATGGACCGGTGGCATGCATGGCAGTCGAACAACACCAATTCGGGGAAGATCCCGTTCCAGCCCGCCTGGTCGTCGAGCAGGGTCTCGAGCTGGGTGATCGCCGCCACGCCCTGTCCGACGCCCCAGTTGACCGCACCGTCGTAAGGCCCCTTGCGTTCGACGTAATCCTCGTCCACCTCGAAATGCGGGTGCATCCAGGTGAAGTTGTCCAGCTCGAACTGGAGCCGCGGGTGGCCGGCGCCCATGATCCGATGAGTGATCATCTGGTTCTTGTTGCCCTGGTGACAGGACAGGCAGAGTTCGGCCCGCTGGCTCGGATCCTCGGTGGGATATAGCCCCGCTTCGAGGTTCTCGGCATGCGTTGCGCTACCCGTGGCATGAGAGGACAGGTAGTTTTCCGCTCCGCCGTGGCACGCCTCGCAACCGACGCCCTCGGTAATCGTGAACTTCTCGCCGCGGGCGCTCTCGGGCACGTTGTCGGCATGACAGTCCAGGCACATATCCGCCTCGTGGGCCGGACCAATGCCCAGCTTGCTTGCAATCGCCTCGGACGCCGGATCGAGCAGAATCTTGTAGGCGTTCGCGTGGGGATCCTCGTTCTGCCACACGGACAGTTCGTTCTGATTCACGTTGGAGTCCCGGAAGGCCTGCGTCGCGCCGTGGCACGTGCTGCTTGCACAGGTGGCGACGCCCATGTGCTTGGTTGTTCCTTCGATCGGCAACGGATGATGATCATCCCCAAAAGCAGCAGATGTCATCAGCAACGAAAAAACCAGTACGAATCGAATCATCACCGCTCCCCTTAATGCAGCGTCGGATGCATGAAAATGCCCCCCATGGGACTGGTACACCATCCGCGCATAGTATGCCATCGTCAACCGCCCTTTGCCTCCCCATCCGCCGGATTTGTTGTTGCCGGAACGAGAGATTCCACCTGCCGGCGGACTGCTAGAGCGCGTAGAACACCAGGAACAGCGCCAACAATACGCCCACCCAGAGTACGGTTGTACCGCTCGAACGAATTGCGGCCTGGCTCGGGCCGTGACCCAACCGCTGCGAAAGCTGTCGGCTGAGCTTTTGCAGACCGGTCAGGGCATAACCGCGCAGCCTGCGGTCCAGCGCGCCCCCGTGACGCACCACCCAGCGCGCCGTGGCAGGCATCGCCCGGCGGTAGGTCCAGTCCGCATCGAGGTTGGTGGAAGGCAGTTCGGGCGGATAGATCCCCTGGAGCTGCAGCCACACGAAGGCCATCGCCGAGAAGAAAAGCAGCTGAGTCTGGGTCAGCACATGGGTAGCGTCATAGGGCCAGTAGGCGTAGTCGTACGGCAGGAGCTGATACAACACCGTCGGATAGCTGCCGATCAGGATACAGAGCGCCGCTCCAATACCCATTGCCAGCAGCATGTTCCAGGGCGGCTCGCGGGTGCGGATGCCCGAATCGTGGGCAAAGAAAGCAAAGTACGGAATCTTGATCCCTGCATGGTGAAAAACGCCCGCGGCGGCGAAGAGCATGGCCAGCCAGATCGCGTGGTAGCCCTCTTTGGCCAGCGCCGACATGATCAGGGATTTGCTCACGAAGCCGCTGAACAGCGGAAACGCGGAAATCGAGGCCGCGCCGACGATGCACAGGGTCGCGGTGATCGGCATGCTCTTGTACAGCCCCCCGAGGTCCGAGCCGTTGATCCGGCCGGTCTGATGCAGCACCGCACCCATGGACATCATCAGCAGTCCCTTGAAGATGACGTCGTTGAAAGCGTGCGCGACGGCCCCGTTCAGCGCCAGTGCCGTGCCGATGCCGATCCCGCACATCATGAAACCGATCTGGTTGATCATGCTGTAGGCGAGCACCCGGCGCAGGTCGTTCTCGATCACCGCATAGAAGATCGGGAAGCAGGCCATGACCGCGCCGATGTAGACCAGCAACTCGGTGCCGGGAAAGCCCCGGGCCATGGCATAGACCGCCGCCTTGGTGGTGAAGGAGGCCAGGAAGACGGTGCCGGTGGCGGTCCCCTCGGGATAGGCATCGGTCAGCCAGTTGTGCAGGAGCGGGAACCCGCACTTGATCCCGAAGGCAATGAAGATCGTCCAGCCCCCCAGGCGGCCCAATCCACTCTCCCCGAAGCTCTGCGACCCGGTGTCGCGGTAGTACAGGAGCGCTCCCGCAAGCAGCAGCACGCCGGAAAGCACCTGGACCATCAGGTAGCGGAAGCCCGACCAGGTGGCGCGCGTGGTCCGGCGACACCAGACCATGAACACCGAGGTGATGGCCAGCATTTCCCAGAAGATGAACAGGGTCAGGAGATCCCCGGCGAAGACAGCACCCAGGGCGCTGCCCGCGTACAGGATGCTGGTGACCTGCTGCAAGGTGTCCCGCACGTGCAGCGCAAACAGCAATGCGAGAAACGCGGCGATATGGAACAGGTAGCCGAACAGCAGGCTCAGCCGGTCGACCCGATAGGGCTCCAGGGTCATGCCGAACAGACTCGCCTCGAAACCGGTCCCCGGCGCCACGCCCGCTAGGTGCAGCCCTCCCAGCACCGGAACCGCGAGGCAAATCGCGCCGCGCAGCCAACCACGCGTTACCGCAACCAGGATGGCGGCGATATAAAACGGGACGAACGGCGGAAGCTCAGCGGTCCAGATCATCGTAGTAATTTTCCTCACGCATCAGGACCTTGCGCATCTGCTTCGCGATCAGCACCAGCAGTACACAGGCGACGAACCCATAGATGGCGTAAAACGCGGGCACCACCTCCCAGGGATGCTCGACATGACGGTGGATCACAAAGTCAAGCCCGACGAGCAGCGCGCAGGCGGCGTAGAAAATCCGCAACAGCCGCCGGACGTTCTCCGGCTTGTCCCAGATATGCTGCTTTTTCCGCTGCTCGGTTGGTTTCTCGCTCATGGCACAACCCTCACGGCCAATTGGTACAAGGGCTCGGGGAAAAAGAACAGGGCCAGGCAGCCGGCAGTGGTGATGCAGATCGCCAGCACGCACGGCCAGGGGGCCTCCTGGAAGCGGTCGTACTGCATTCCCTCCGGCGCCTTGCTGAAGAAAGCGTGAATCGGGATCGGAAGCAGGTAGGCAATGTTGAGAATCGAACTCACCATGAATACCACCATGATCGCGATCTGCCCTGCATCCAGGGCGCCCAGCATCAGATACCACTTGCTCCAGGTTCCACCCGCGATCGGCAAGCCGATGATGCTTAGCGAAGCCAGAAAGAAAGCGCCCATGGTGATCGGCATCACCCGACCCGCGCCATGGGTCTTGCTGATGACGATCTGGCTGGTCACCGCATAGATGGCGCCGGCGCAGAAGAACAGCGTGATCTTGCCAAAGGCGTGCATCGCAATGTGCATCGTGCCGCCGACGATCGCCAGGGGCGTGGCCAGCAGGGCGCCCAGCACGACGTAGCCGAGCTGGCTGATCGTGGAATAGGCCAGCCGGGCCTTCAGGTTGTCCTCCTGAATGGCCACCAGGGAAGCGATGATCACGGTCGCCCCGGCCACCCACAGTAGCAAGCCATTGGCCCCGGAAGCATTGATGGTTTCGAGTCCGAAAATGTAGACCGTCACCTTCAGTACCGTGAACACGCCCGCCTTGACCACGGCGACCGCATGGAGCAACGCGCTCACCGGGGCCGGTGCAACCATGGCCGCCGGCAACCAGCGATGGAAAGGCATGACCGCCGCCTTGCCGATCCCGAAAATGTAGAGGCCGTACAACAGTGCCAGGAAGACCGGCGCCGTATCGGGTGGAATAATGCCACCGGGACGGAACGTCAATGTCCCGGAAATCGACCAGGTCCAGATGACCCCCAGGAGAAGCATGCCCACGGAGGTTCCCATGAGAATGCCCAGATAGACCCGCCCCGCTCGCTTCGTCTCCGGTGTCCCGCGGTGCGTCACCAGCGGATAGGTGGACACCGTGAGCACTTCGTAGAATAAGAACAACGTAAGCATGTCACCGGCCAGGGCAATCCCCACGGCCGCCGTGATTGCGATGGCAAAGCAAGCGTAGAAGCGGGTCTGGTTCTGCTCTTTCTGCCCGCGCATGTAACCGATCGAATAGATCGTCGTGACGATCCAGAGAAAGCTCGCCACCAACGCAAACACCACACCCAGCGGCTCGGGGGATAGGCTCAGGGGAACGCCCGGAAGCGGCTCCGCGAGCACCACGGTGATCTGCTCGCCGGCCATGACCGGGCCCACGATGGAAAGCACGATGGCAAAGAGGACGCCCCCGGCCGCCAGCGCGATCCCATCGCGCAGGTTGGGCCAACGCCCGGTCAAGCCGATCAGTACCGCAGCAAGGGCCGGCGCCGCAAGCGCCAATTGAGCCGAATCGGAAAGGCTCATGGGCCCGCTCCCATCAGCAACTCTGCGGCGCGGGTCGCCACGCCCACCGTATAGCGTGTATCGAGGCCGAACCAGATATTGGCCAGCACCAGGGTCCAGGTCGGCAGCAACAGCACCAGCGGTGCCTCGCTCACCGGGCGGGCACCCGCCGGGCGTTCGCGGAACCAGGCGACCTCAACCACGCGCCAGATGTAGACGACGGCGATCAGGGATCCGATCAGCACAAGTACTGCCACCGGCCACCAGCCCTTCTCCAGCGCTGCCAGGATGAGGTACCACTTGCTGATGAAGCCTACCGTGGCGGGAAGCCCGATCAGGCTCAGACCGGCGATCGCAAATGCGGTCATGGTCCAGGGCATGACCCGGCCGATGCCGGCCATGTCCTCCAGGCGCATGGAGCCGATGCGGAAGAAGATGGCCGCGAGCGCCATGAAAAGCGCCCCCTTCATGAGCGCATGGTTGAACAGATGCAGAAGGCCGGCGGACAGGCCGAGCACAGTGGCCAGGCCGATGCCCAGGGCGATGTAGCCGATCTGGGCAACGGAGGAATAGGCCAGCAGTCGCTTGGCATCGGCCTGGTAGACCGCCTGGACGGACGCGACAAACACGCCGAGCAGGGCGAGGCCCACCAGCAGCGGCGCCAGCACCGTCTCACCGAACGCATAGCCGAAGCCGAACACCGTGAACATGAAGCGAACCAGGATGTAGACCGCGACCTTTGTGGCCGTCGCGGCAAGAAAGGCACTGACCATGGCCGGCGCATAGGTGTAGGCATTCGGAAGCCAGCCGTGAAGCGGGAACAGCGCCAGCTTCAGGCCCACGCCGACGACAATGAACGCGAAGGCCGTGTGGACAGTGGTCGCGTATTCAGTGCTGGCGGCCGGCAACCGCTGGGCCAGGTCGACCATGTTCAGCGTGCCGGTCACCATGTACAGCAGACCGACACCGATCAGAAAAAAGGTCGCGCCGATGGTGCCCATGATGAGGTATTGGTAGGCTGCCGCCAGCGCCCGTCGGTCACCCCCCATCGCCACCAGGCTGTAGGTGGACAGGGAGGAGATCTCCAGGAATACGAACACATTGAAGGCGTCCCCGGTCGTGGCGATGCCCAGCAGACCGGCCAGGCAAAGCAGCAGCGCCGTATAGAACAGCGGCAATCGATCCTGGGTGACCTCCGCTTCTATGCTGGGCCCCGAGAACGGCAGCACGACGGCGGCGATGCCGGCGACGATGAGATTGACGTAGGCGTTCAGCGGATCCAGGCGGTATTCGATGCCGAACGGCGCGATCCAGCCGCCCATGGCGTAACTCAAGGTTCCCGACGCCATGACCTCGCCAAGCAGTACCATGGCCATGGCCGCGCAGATCCAGGCCACGGCCGTGGAAAACAGCCAGGGCAACCGGCCCTGGGGCAGCAGCACGCAAACCGGGGCGGCAAGGAGCGGGATCACCACCTGCAGGGCCAGTAGGTGGCTCTCGATCATGAGACCTCCGCCTCCTCATCGCACCGCTGCACCTCCTCCTCCTCGATAGTCCCGTAAGCCTCGCGGATGCGGACCACCAGGGCCAGGCCGAGCGCGGTGGTCGCCACGCCGACGACGATGGCCGTGAGGATCAGCACGTGCGGTAGCGGGTTTGAATAACGCTGGACGCCCTCCATCACGATCGGAGCGGTCCCGCCCTCGATCTTGCCCATGCTGATGAACAGGAGGAACACGGAGGCCTGGAAGATATTCAGTCCGACGATCTTCTTCACCATGTTGCCGCGGGCGATCACGGTGTAGAAGCCGACCATCATCAGGAATACGACGATCCAGTAATTGTACTGGCCGAGAGCCGACATCAGCCGCGCCTTCCCCGGCCGGCAAAAGCGAAGAAGATGATCATCATTACGCTCGCAACGGTAATGCCCACGCCGAGCTCGATGAGAATGATGCCCAGGTGCTGGCCGGTCTTCGGATTGTTCGCCAGCGCGTTGTAGTCGAGAAAGTTGCCCCCCGCCATCAGCGCCCAGACGCCCACACCGCCGTAGATCAGCACACCCAGTGCGGCCAGTCGCTTCAGCACGGATGCCGACATGACGGCCAGGGCATCGGCCACCCCGTAGATCAGCGCGTAGAGGATCATGGCCGAACCGAAGACCACCCCCGCCTGGAAACCGCCGCCGGGGCTGTACTCGCCGTGGAACTGGACGTACAGGGCGAAGAGCAGAATGAGGGGGATCAGCAGCTTTGCGACCACCCGCAATACGAGGTGATGCTTCATGGCTCCTCGCGATGCTTGGTGGACACGGGCTTGCGCCGGATACCCAGGAGTAGCAGTACCCCGACGCCGGCAGTGAAGATCACAACCACCTCCCCGAGCGTGTCGTAACCCCGGTAGCTGGCCAGTACCGAGGTGACCATGTTCGGTATGCCGATCTCCTCCGGCGACTGCGAGATGTAGCGCTCGGCGATCGGGTGGGTATGAACCGGGTCCGTCGGATCGCCGAAGGGCGGCATGTTCCGGGTCCCATAGATCAGGGCGGCGCCGGTGACCACAACCACCAGCAAGGGGAGAATGCGCAAGCGCGGGGTACCCGCCGCCTCTTCCCGGCCTGTCAGCGCCACCGTCGCGAGCATCAGCACGGTCGAGATGCCTGCGCCAACGGCGGCCTCGGTAAAGGCCACGTCGCCGGCGTCCAGGATCACAAAGATTCCGGCGCTGAGGAGGCTGTAGATACCGAACAGCATCACGACCGCAAACAGGTCTCTCAGCCGGACGACTGCGAGCGCGACGATCGCCAGGAAGGCCAGGAGCGTCAGGTCAATGATCGCCTGCATGGGCACCCT
>JAWVZU010000096.1:0-12539 GCA_033722075.1 Lysobacterales bacterium | reverse complement strand
GGACGTGGTACCACGGTTGGTCTTTCGGTGGACGGCTGCGCGCAACCTGCTCATACCATTCGTCGGTCAGCTGAAACGTCGCATCGACACCGATGATCACCCCGCGGTAGCCGAACCGGCGATGATCGATGAGTTGTCCGATGTAGAATTGGGCGGTAGGCACGGACCCAAGGATAACAGACGGCGCTTCGGCGCAAAGGAGGAATTTCCCGACCTGATGCTATACAATAGCGCGCCGCTTTCACCGGCAGCAGCGTCAGAAATCTGATTCGGATCCGGTCGTACCGATCGACATCACAATAACCAAATGATCTACCGACCGGCGACAAATTCGGAATCGAACGGTCGGTTCGGATTCCAACTGAGAATAATTTCCCGGGGCACCATCCAGCTGCGTCGGGAATCCCCACATCTGGAGGAGCATGATGGATTTGTTTGAGACCCTGTCCACCTTCGGGCACGAGGAAGTCGTTTACTGCCACAACAAGGACGCCGGGCTTAAGGCGATCATCGCCATTCACAACACCACCCTGGGTCCGGCACTGGGCGGATTGCGCATGTGGCCCTACAAGACCGAGCAGGAGGCCCTGGACGATGTATTGCGCCTGTCCCGTGGCATGACCTACAAGGCGGCGGTGGCCGGCCTGAATCTCGGCGGCGGCAAATCGGTCATCATCGGCGATCCGGCCCAGGACAAGTCCGAAGCGCTGTTTCGGTCTCTCGGACGCTTTGTCGATTCCCTGAACGGGCGGTACATCACCGCCGAGGATGTCGGCATCGACGTCAACGACATGGAATATGTCTTCCAGGAAACGGACAACGTGGTCGGTGTCCACCAGGTTCACGGCGGCAGCGGCGATCCGTCACCGTTCACCGCCTTCGGCACGCTGCAGGGCATCAAGGCCAGCCTGCGCTACAAGTTCGACAGCGAAGACATCGGCAAGTACAGCTATGTCGTCCAGGGCGTCGGCCACGTCGGCTTCGAACTGGTCAAGCTGTTGCGCAACGAGGACGCCAAGGTGTTCGTCACCGACATCAACGAAGAGGCCGTGCGGCGCTGCGTCGACGACCTGGGCGCCGAGCCGATCGGCCTGGATGAGGTCTACGAGATCGACGCGGATGTCTTCTCGCCCTCCGCCCTGGGCGGCGTGGTCAACCAGGAGACCATTCCCAAATTCAAATACTCGATCGTCTGCGGCAGCGCAAACAACCAGCTCGCCGACGACGAGTGCGGCAGCGAGCTGGATCGGCGCGGCATTCTCTATGCGCCCGACTACGCCGTGAATGCCGGTGGCCTCATGAACGTCTCGATCGAGTTCGAGGGCTACAACCGCGAGCGTGCCAAGCGCATGATGCGGACGATCTATTACAACGTCAGCCAGATCTTCCGGATTGCCGAGCGCGACGAGATCCCGACCTGGAAAGCCGCGGACCGGATGGCCGAGGAGCGCATTGCCACGATCGGCAAGATCAAGCTGCCCTTCATGGGCTCGCGCGCCCATCGCTTCCCCGGTCGTAATCGCAGCGCCTGACCGGGAGCGAGATGAGCAACTTCGACACATCGGAAGAACTTACGCTACTACGTGAGACGGTGCGGCGCTTCGCCGAGGAGCGGATCGCGCCGCGGGCCGATGAAATCGACCGCACCAACCAGTTTCCGTCGGACCTGTGGCCCGAACTCGGGGAACTGGGCCTGCACGGCATGACGGTGAGCGAGGACTACGGCGGTACCGACATGGGTTACCTGGCCCACCTGATCGTGATGGAGGAGATCTCGCGTGCGTCCGGCTCGGTGGGCCTGTCCTACGGCGCGCATTCCAATCTGTGCCTGGACAACCTGTTCCGCAATGGTACCGAGGCGCAACGGGAGAAATACGTTCCGGGCCTGTGCAGCGGCGAACTGCTCGGGGCGCTGGCCATGAGCGAGCCGGGGGCCGGTTCGGACGTGGTTGGCTCCATGCAGTGCCGAGCCGTGCCCGACGGCGACGACTGGATCGCCAACGGCTCCAAGATGTGGATCACGAACGGACCGGAAGCGGACGTGGCGATCTGCTACATGCGCACGGCGGACAAGAGCGCCGGGTCCCGGTGCATGACCGCCTTCCTGGTCGAAAAAGGCATGGCCGGCTATCACACCGCCCAGAAGCTCGACAAGTTCGGCATGCGCGGGTCCGATACCTGCGAACTGGTGTTCGACAACTGCCGCATTCCCGGCGAAAACGTGCTGGGCGAGGTCAATCGCGGCGTCAATGTTCTGATGTCCGGGCTCAACACGGAGCGCCTTGTGCTGTCCGGGGGGCCGGTCGGCATCATGCAGGCCGCGATGGACGTGGTGCTGCCCTACGTGCGCGAACGCAAGCAGTTTGACCGCCCTCTGGGGAGCTTTGGTTTGATGCAGGCCAAGGTGGGCGACATGTATACCTGGCTACAATCCGCTCGGGCCTATGCCTATCGGGTTGCCGAGCAGTACGATTCCGGCGGGCATTCGCGGATCGATCCCGCATCCTGCCTGCTGCTCGCCTCCCAGAACGCCGTCAAGCTGACCCTGGAAGCGATCCAGGCGCTGGGCGGCAACGGCTATATCAACGAGTATCCAACGGGCCGCCTCATGCGTGATGCAAAACTCTACGACATCGGCGCCGGCACCAATGAAATTCGAAGAATGCTGATCGGCCGGGAACTGGTCATGGAGCGAACCTGACCCGCCGGCCGGGCTGCAAAGGAGATCTATGTCATGAACAATCCGGAAGTTGTCATCGTTGCCGCTCGCCGCACGGCGATCGGGGCCTTTCAGGGCGCCCTTTCGGGTGCATCGGCCACGCAACTGGGTTCGGCCGCCATCCGCGCCGTCGTCGCCGACAGTGGCGTTGCCGGCGAAGACATCAGCGAGGTGATCATGGGATGCGTGCTGCCGGCGGGGCTGGGCCAGGCTCCGGCTCGCCAGGCCGCACTGGGCGCCGGACTCCCGGCCCAGACCGGCTGCACCACCGTCAACAAGGTCTGCGGGTCCGGCATGAAAGCCATCATGCTGGCTACCGATTCGATCCGGGCGGGGTCGCAGTCCGCAGTCATCGCCGGCGGCATGGAGTCCATGACCAACGCCCCCTACCTGCTGCCCAAGGCCCGCAGCGGCTATCGGATGGGCCACGGCGAGATCGTGGATCACATGTTCTACGACGGACTTCAGAACCCCTACGATCAGCAGATGATGGGGGCTTTCGGCGAGCAGTGCGCCCGCGAATACGAGTTCAGCCGCGAGGAGCAGGATAAGTTTGCGATTCGGTCGGCCCAGCGCGCACAAGCGAGCGTCGCTGAGGGCCGGTTCGCCGACGAGATCACGCCGGTGACGATCGAAAGCCGCCGGGGCGACGTCACCGTGGACACGGACGAGGAGCCGGGTCGGGTCAAGCTCGACAAGATTCCCCAACTGAGGCCGGCCTTTGCGAAGGACGGCACGGTCACCGCCGCCAGTTCATCCAGTATTTCCGACGGGGCGGCCGCGGTCCTGCTGACCAGTTCTCACGAAGCCGACAAGCGCGGCCTGAAACCGCTGGCGACGATTATCGGCCACGCCACCCATTCCCAGGAGCCGGAGTGGTTCACCACCGCGCCGGTGGGGGCAATCCGCAAGCTCAAGGAGAAATTGGGCTGGACCGGCGAGGATGTCGACCTCTACGAGATCAACGAAGCCTTTGCGGTCGTCACCATGGCCGCCATGCGCGACCTGAAACTCGATCCCGAGAAGGTCAACGTGAATGGCGGCGCGTGTGCCCTGGGACATCCCATTGGCGCATCCGGCGCACGGCTGGTTGTCACGCTCATCCATGCCCTGCGCCAGCGCGGCCTGAAGCGCGGCATTGCCTCGCTGTGCCTCGGCGGCGGTGAGGCCACCGCCATTGCGGTCGAGATCAACGGCTGAGTTGATCGTATCCGGCAGAGATCTCTAGCCCCATGCCTACCATTCCCGACACGGTCAATCGACAGGATCCGGTCTTCCTCCAGCGATCGGAGCACATGCGCAACCTGGTCCGGGACCTCGACGAGAAGCTTGCAAAAGCCGCCGAAGGGGGCGGGGAACGCGCACGCCGGAAGCACCTGGACCGCGACAAGATGCTGCCCCGCGAGCGCATCCGGGCTTTGCTCGATCCCGGCAGTCCGTTCCTGGAACTGTCGCCGCTTGCAGCCAACGGGATGTACGACGATCAGGCGCCGGCCGCCGGCATCATCACCGGCATCGGGCGCGTGCATGGCCAGGAAGTGGTCGTGGTCGCCAACGATGCGACGGTCAAGGGCGGAACCTACTTTCCGATCACGGTAAAGAAGCACCTGCGGGCACAGGAAGTAGCCGAGGAAAACCATCTGCCCTGCGTCTATCTGGTGGATTCGGGCGGGGCATTCCTGCCCTTGCAGGACGAGGTTTTTCCGGACCGCGACCATTTCGGTCGCATCTTCTACAACCAAGCCCGGCTCTCGGCCAGAAACATCCCCCAGGTTGCCGTGGTCATGGGGTCCTGCACCGCCGGTGGCGCCTATGTGCCCGCCATGTGCGACGAGTCCATCATCGTCAAGGAGCAGGGCACGATCTTCCTCGGGGGTCCGCCCCTGGTCAAGGCGGCGACCGGAGAAGAGGTCGATGCCGAGGCCCTGGGCGGCGCTGACGTCCACACGGCAACCTCCGGCGTGGCCGACCATTTCGCGGAGGATGATGCCCACGCCCTGCGCATCGCTCGGGACGTCCTGGCCCAGCTCAACCGGAGCAAGCAGCCGTTCGTCGAAGTCGCACCCCCGGTGGCGCCGCTTTACGATCCGGAAGATCTCTACGGCATCATTCCCGACGACACGCGCTATCCCTACGACGTCCGCGACGTCATTGCGCGCATCGTCGACGGTTCCGAGTTCCAGGAGTTCAAGGCCCGCTACGGCAAGACCCTGGTGTGCGGTTTCTCCCGCATCTACGGCTATCCGGTCGGCATCATCGCCAACAACGGCATCCTGTTTTCCGAATCGGCACTCAAGGGCACACACTTCATCCAGCTCTGCAACCAGCGACGCATCCCGCTTGTCTTCCTGCAGAACATCACCGGCTTCATGGTCGGACGCAAGTACGAGAATTCGGGCATTGCCAAGGACGGCGCCAAGATGGTTACCGCCGTGGCCTGTGCCCACGTTCCCAAGCTGACAGTCGTCATCGGCGGCTCCTTCGGGGCCGGAAACTACGCCATGTGCGGCCGGGCCTACCAGCCCAGGATGCTTTGGATGTGGCCCAATGCGCGCATTTCCGTCATGGGCGGAGAACAGGCGGCATCGGTCCTGGCCACGGTCAAGCGCGATGCGCTGGAGGCCAAGGGCCAGACATGGTCGGCGGACGAGGAGGCCGAGTTCAAGCAGCCGATCGAAGAGCAGTATGAACGCCAGGGCCACCCCTATTACGCCACGGCGCGACTCTGGGACGACGGGATCATCGATCCGGCGGACACGCGGCGCGTACTGGGCCTGGCCCTGTCCGCAACCCTGAATGCGCCCCACGAGCCGGCTCCCTACGGCATATTCCGAATGTAACTTCAGCGGATCGAAGATGACCGATTTCCAGACCATCGAATACGAAGTCTCCTCCGGTGTGGCCACGGTCACGCTCAACCGGCCCGACGTGCACAACGCCTTCGATGATCGGGTCGTCCCGGAGATGACCGAGGCACTGAAGGCGGCCGGAGGCGACGCCGGGGTTCGTTGCGTGGTCCTGACCGGCGCCGGCGCGTCCTTTTCCGCGGGCGCCGACCTGAACTGGATGCAGCGCATGGTCGACGCGGATGAAGAGGCGAACAAGGCCGACGCGCTGGACATGGCCGGGTTGCTGCGCGCCCTGAACTTCCTGCCCAAGCCGACGATCGCGCGGATCAACGGATCGGCCTTTGGTGGCGGCGTGGGACTCATCGCCTGCTGCGACATCGCGGTCGCGGCGGAGGGCGCCAAGTTCGGCCTGACCGAGGTCAAGCTCGGACTGGTCCCGGCGGTGATCTCTCCCTACGTCATCGACGCGATCGGGCAGCGCCAGGCGCGCCGGCTGTTCCAGTCCGGCGAGGTCCTCGATGCCGAGGCGGCGAAGGCCATTGGACTCATTCACTCGGTGGTTTCGGCTGACGGGCTGGACGACGCCGTGCGCCGGCAATGCAGCCTCATCGGTGAGGCCGGCCCGCAGGCCGTGGCCGCAGCCAAGGCGCTGGTCTTTGCCGTTCAGGGCGGGCGCAACGAGGACGGACAGAAGCAGATCGACCAGGCCACGGCGGCACTGATCGCCCGCCTGCGGGTTTCCGAGGAAGGCCAGGAAGGACTCATGGCATTTCTCGAAAAGCGCTCCCCCACCTGGAGGTAGCCGAGACCATGTTGCGTCGTGTCCTGATTGCCAACCGCGGCGAGATCGCATGCCGGATCATCGCGACCTGCCGACGGCTCGGCGTCGAGACCGTCGCCGTCTACTCGGACCCGGACCGGGATGCCCGCCACGTGCGCCTTGCCGATCAGGCCATCGGTCTGGGCGGCGCCCGTCCGGGTGAATCCTATCTGGTCATCGACAGGATCATCGAGGCAGCGCGGCAGGCCGAAGCCGATGCGATCCATCCGGGCTACGGGTTTCTGGCCGAGAACGGCGCCTTCGCCCGCGCTTGCCGGGAAGCCGGCATTACCTTCATTGGCCCCGACCCGAAGACCATCGAGCTGATGGGTTCCAAGGCCGTCGCCAAGGCCGCAATGGATGAGGCCGGCGTTCCGCTCGTGCCCGGCTATCACGGCGACGATCAGGACCCGAAGACACTGGCGAAGGAAGCGGAACAGGTGGGCTTTCCGCTCATGGTCAAGGCCGCGGCGGGCGGCGGCGGCAAGGGCATGCGAATCGTCCGTTCGGCCAAGGCCTTCGAGCGCGAACTTGCTGCCGCGCAACGCGAAGCGAGCAACGCCTTCGGGGACGATCGCGTCATTCTCGAGCGCTACATAGAAGAGCCGCGCCACATCGAGGTGCAGATCTTCGGCGACCGGCACGGCAATCGGGTCCATCTCCACGAGCGCGACTGCTCCAGCCAGCGTCGCTACCAGAAGATCATCGAGGAAGCCCCCGCGCCCGGCATCAGTGACGACACACGCCGCGCAATCCAGGCCGCGGCGGTTGCCGCCGCCGAAGCCGTGGATTACGTCAATGCCGGGACCGTAGAGTTCATCGTCGCCACGGACGAGTCGTTCTTCTTCATGGAGATGAACACCCGGCTGCAGGTCGAGCACCCGGTCACCGAGGAGATCACCGGACTGGACCTGGTCGAGTGGCAACTGCGCGTTGCATCAGGCGAACCGCTTCCGTTGCGCCAGGAGGAGATCGCAGCGAGCGGCCATGCGCTGGAGGTCCGGATCTATGCGGAAGATCCGCTACGGGACTTCCTGCCGGCCACGGGCCGGATCGACTGGCTGGCGTTTCCGGACGACGCGCGGGCCGACACCGGTGTTTCCGAGGGCGATGAAGTCACGGTTCATTACGACCCGATGATTGCCAAGCTGATCGTCTCGGGGCCGGATCGGCAGGCGGCCCTGGGCGCCATGGAACGAGCGCTGGCCCGGACAGTCGTAGGCGGCCTGAAGACCAATCTCGATTTCCTGTCGGCGCTGCTCCATCACCCGCGCTTCCTGGAGGGCCGAATGCATACGGCCTTTCTCGACGGCAACCTCGACGAAGTGCTCGGTGAGACGGCCCCGCCGGAGGAAGCCCTCCTGATCGCGGCGATCGTCGCCCTCATGGCGGAGGAAGACGCCAGTCTGGATCAGCAGGCACACGGACCCGATCCCTATTCCCCCTGGGGCCTCGCCGACGGCTGGCGGCCAGGGCACCTGGGCAAGCGCGTCGTGTCGCTTCAGCATGGCGACCAGCATCACCGTCTCGATGCGATCGGATTCGGCGGCACCTACGTTCTGTCCCAGGGGGACGAACAGACTCGCGTGTCGGCGGCCGACTACGACGGGACCCGCCTGAGCTATCTGGTGGGGGACCGCCGGCGCGCCGCCACCGTGCTTTGCCGGGACGCACACATTCAGGTCGCATGCGGGGGTCGAATCATTTCGCTCGTGGCCGAGGACCCTTTCGCCCCCGAAGAAACCGAGGGGGCTTCCGAAGATCGGATCGTCGCACCGATGCCGGGACGAATCGTCGCTCTGAAGGCGGCCCCGGGCGATGAGCTGGCCGAGGCTGACGAAGCGGTCGTCATGGAAGCCATGAAGATGGAGCTCAGCCTCCCGGCGCCCCGGGCCGGCAAGGTCGCAGCGGTGCACGTATCCGAAGGCGAATTCGTCGAAGCCGACACGGTCCTCATCGAGCTCGAACCTGCAGCCGAATCATCCTGAACAATCAATCCGACTGAACAACGGAGTCGTCAATGAAACTGAATGACACCAAGGCGGTCATTTCCGGGGGCGTGTCCGGCCTCGGCTTTGCGGTCGCCGAACGCATCATTGCCGAGGGTGGCCGGGTCACCCTGCTCGATATCAACGACGAGAAGGGCGCTGAAGCCAAGGCGGCCCTGGGCGATCGCTCGCACTATGTGAATACGGACGTCCGCAGCGAGGACTCGGTCGAAGCGGCGGTTGCCGCCGGGCGGAAATTCATGGGCGGGGTCAATGCAGCGATCAGCTGCGCCGGGGTCCTCGGTGCAGGGCGCGTCCTCGGCCGGGAAGCACCGATGGCGCTGGACTACTTCGCCAACGTGATCAACATCAACCTGGTCGGGACCTTCAACCTCAGCAAAACCGCCGCTGCCGCGATGAACGAGAACGAACCCAACGACGAGGGCGAGCGCGGCGTGATCATCAACACGGCTTCCGTTGCCGCCTACGAGGGCCAGATTGGCCAGGCTGCCTACTCCGCCTCCAAGTCCGGCGTCGTCGGCCTCACCCTGCCCATGGCGCGGGAGTTCACGCGTTTCGGAATCCGGGTCATGAGCATTGCGCCCGGCGTGTTCCATACGCCCATGGTGGATGGCATGCCCGAGCAGGTCTTCGAGGCCCTCAACGCGTCCGTGCCGTTTCCCTCACGCCTTGGCCGACCGTCGGAATTTGCCGACACGGTGGCCTTCGTGCTCGAAAACGCCTACATGAACGGCTCGACGATCCGGGTGGACGGAGCGATCCGGCTGGAACCGAAATAACGGCCGCGCCTGCGTGACCGCCGGAGAAGATGTCGGGCGGTTCAGCCCTTCATCTTCTTTTCGAAATCGTCCACGTACTCGTCGAAGGCATCCATCGCTTCGCCGAGCTTGATCCGGTAGTAGCGGCCATCGATCTGGATCTGGGCCTGCTCCATCGGATTCGGACGTCCGGCCCTCGAACCGGTACCCATACCCCGAACTTCGCGACGGGCCCACTTCTTGCGTTCCTTCAGGGCCGCCTTGTCGCCGTAATCCTTCTCGAGCTTCTTCTGGTGTTTGTCCGCCTTCTTCAACGCATCGGCGTCCAGCGATCCCTCGAGTTCGCTGATCGAACTCCGGACCCGTGAGTCGCCGAAGGTACCGGCAATCCGCAACCAGGCCAGGGCCATTGCCGGGTCCGCCTCGACGCCCTGCCCCTCCATGTACTGCAGCCCAACCAGCTTCTGGGCTTCCTTGTTGCCGTACTCGGCGGCTTCCAGGTAATACTCGTGCGCCTTTTCGTAATCGCCGCTGTTGGCCGACCGTCGGGCAGCCTCCATGGCTTTCACGTCCGGATAAAGACGGGTGAAGTCCTGCGCGAGCACACTGCCACAGGCGGCCAGCAGCAGGACGAACATGATCTTCTTCAGCATTTCAACCTCCCCAGGTCGGTATGTCTCTTCCCAGGCTCCCGGCAGGAACCCGGATGTGCTCATGGAATCTACGAGCAAGGCGCAATTATTGCAACCTGAACCGGAAAGCTACGCGGTATTGCGGCCTTGAGACCCGGCGCTGGAGAATCCAGGCACCTGGAACATCAGAACGTAACGACATTCGAGATATACTGGACGTTTTGTTCACGAGGCCAAGATGACTGCAGATCCGAACAAGCGCGATCTTGAGGACGGGATAGCGGTCGACCTGCGCGACGAGCTGACCTATGGCGGCTACCTGAGACTCGACCAGCTCCTCAACTGCCAGCATCTGCACAGTTCTCCGCCCCATCACGACGAGATGTTGTTCATCATCCAGCATCAGACCTCGGAACTGTGGATGAAGCTGATCATCCACGAACTGCGCAAGGCGATCGAACATCTCAAGGCCGACCGCCTCGATCCCTGCCTGAAAATCCTCGCCCGTGTGAAGCAGATTCAGCGCCAGCTGTTCGAACAATGGGCGGTCCTCGAGACCCTGACGCCTTCCGAGTACGCCGAATTCCGCGGCGTCCTGCGCAGCGCCTCCGGCTTCCAGTCGCTGCAGTACCGCATCATCGAGTTCATGCTCGGCAACAAGCACCAGGGCATGGTTCGCGTGTTCGACTACGATCCGCATGGGCAGGCGGTTCTGCAGGAAGTGCTGGAGTCGCCGAGTCTCTACGATGAATTCCTGCGTCACCTCAAGCGCCTGGGGCACGACGTGCCTGAAGATGTCGTCGAGCGGGACTGGTCCGAACCCCACCGGCTCCGCGAAGACCTGATCCCGATCTTCAAGAAGATCTACGAGAACCGGGCGGAGTTCTGGGGTGAATACCACATGTGCGAACAGCTGGTGGACGTGGAAGAGCACTTCCAGCTGTGGCGATTCCGGCACATGAAGACCGTCGAACGGATCATCGGTTACCGGAAGGGTACCGGCGGATCCAGCGGGGTGGCTTTTCTCAAGCGCGCGCTGGAGCTGACATTCTTTCCCGAACTCCTGGCAGTTCGAACCGAACTCGAGGGGTAGGTTCTCGCCGAACCGAGCAAGTCAGAGGGGCTAACCTGATCGGCGGCTGTCGAAACGATCGAGACGGGCCGAAAGTTTCTCGATGATCGACACCAGGGCCTTGCGCTCCGAAGGGTCGAGTCCGCCCAGCAGTTCAGCCTCGAAAGCGAGGGCCGCCGGGGCGATCTCCGCATAGATCTCCCAGCCCGTGTCACTCAGGTTCAGGACCGAGCGGCGCCGGTCGTCCTCGGCCATGTCGCGGGTGAGAATACCCCGCTCCAGCATTCGTGCAACCGCCCGGCTGACTGCCACCTTGTCGAGCGCCCCCCGCTCCGCGACCCGTCGTGCGGAAGAGTCGGGAAAGCGCCCCAGGATCGCCAGGATACGCCATTCCGTCACGGTCAATTCGTGGATCCTGCTATAGATGCCGAACAGCGCGTCGCTGGTCCGGTTGGCCAGCTGGGTCAGGCGAAAAGGCAGGAAACGTTCGAGGTGCAAGGCATCACGGTCGGCAACCAGTTCATCCATGGCGAGGTCTCGCAATTAGTTTCATTTGTAACTATAATGGGGGAATTCTGTCGGCCGTTGCAACCCGCTTTGGCCGTGTACCACGAATCCGGAGGCTCCCGACCATGACCCAACGAGACAACCCCCTGGGCGTTGAATGCTTTGAATTCTGCGAATTTGCGGCCCCTGATCCGCAGCCCCTTTGCGACCTTTTCGAAAGCATGGGCTTCACGCGAGTCGCACGGCACAAGAACAAGGACGCCGTGCTGTACCGCCAGGGCGGCATCAACTTCATCGTCAACAACGAGCCCAACTCCTTCGCCTCGAAGTTCACCGAAGCTCACGGCCCCTGCTGCCCGGGCTTTGCGCTGCGCGTCGCGGATCCGAAGGCCGCCCAGGAAGCCTGCCTCGCCCACGGCGCCAAGCCGATCGGTGCGATCGGGAAAACCGCCCCGGTCGAAACGCCGATGATCATGGGAATCGGTGACAGCATTCTCTATCTGACCGACGGGCCCGGCGTGCTGGAGGAAGCCTTCGAATTTCTCCCGGGAATGGATCCCCATCCGAAGGGCTTCGGGCTGACCTTCATCGATCACCTGACCCATAACGTTTACGAAGGCAACATGGACCAATGGGCCGATTACTACACCCGCCTGTTCAACTTCTTCGAGGTCAAATACTTCGATATCCGCGGATCGCAGACCGGCCTGCGCTCGCGGGCGATGACTGCCCCGACCGGCGCAATCAGCATTCCCATCAACGAGTCGAGCGAGCCCAGTTCCCAGATCAACGAGTATCTGCGCGAGTACAAGGGTGAGGGTGTGCAGCACATCGCCTTGTATACGGAGAGCATCTACGAGACCGTCGAGGCCATGCGCAAGCGGGACGTGGAGTTCCTGGATACGCCGGACACCTATTACGAGGTGGTCGATCAGCGCATCCCCGAGCACGGCGAGGACCTGGAGCGCATGCGCAGGAATCGCATCCTCATCGACGCGGATCCCAACGAACAGGACAAGCAGCTTCTGCAGATCTTCACCCAGACCAACATCGGCCCGCTCTTTTTCGAGATCATCCAGCGCAAGGGCAATGAAGGTTTCGGCGAAGGCAACTTCCAGGCCCTGTTCGAGGCGATCGAACGCGACCAGGAAAAGCGGGGGGTGCTCTGATGCG
>JAWVZU010000095.1:0-12562 GCA_033722075.1 Lysobacterales bacterium | reverse complement strand
CCTGCCTCAGCGCCAGGCGGCCCTGATCGGTAGCGACGATCCGCGATCCATCGATTTCGATGAGCCCGCTGCGCGACAACCGCCCCAGGTCGCCCATCTCCTCGGCGAACAGATTGTCCCATTCCTGACCGTAGCGGCGAGCAGCCCTGTTCAGATCGGTCTCGCAGCGGCACATCAGGTCCTGGATGATGCCCGACCGCATGCGGTCGTCGGACTCGAGCACGTAACCCCGCACGATCGCTGACTGACCTGCATCAACCGCCGCCTGCCAGTCCTTGAAGGACGCCCGGTTCTGCACGAAGCAATCCTGAACCGAACCAATTGCCGAGGGCCCGACTGCAATCAGGTCGCGACCTCCGCGGGTCGAATAGCCCTGGAAGTTCCGCTGCAGCGTTCCATCGTGCCAGGCGATGGAAAGTTCGTCATCGGGCTTGGCAAAGTGATCCAGGCCAATGGCCACGTAACCCGCGTCCAGGAGCATTTCGCGGGCCGCCACGAACATCTCGATCCGCTGGTCCAGATCGGGTCGATCCGCGTCCAACAGCCGTTGCGATTTGAACCGTTCCGGCAGGTGGGCATAGCGATAGACCGCGATCCGGTCGGGTGCCAGCTCGATGGTCCTGGCGATCGTGTCCCGGAAGTTGACCGGGTTCTGGAGCGGCAGACCGTAGATCAGGTCGAAGCTGATCGAAATCTGCGGGCCGCGCAACGCGTCCATGAGTTCGCTGACCAGCTCATAGGGCTGCACCCGGTTGATCCGCTGCTGCACCTCGGGGTCAAAATCCTGAACACCAAGAGAGAAGCGGTTGAAGCCCATTCCGATGAGACTGCGGGCGCGGTTGACATCCACCGTGCGTGGATCGATTTCGATGGAAAATTCTCGGTTGTCGCTGGTGTCCATGCGGAAATTGGCGCCGATGCAATCCATGAGGCTGCGCAACTGCGTGTCGCTCAAGAACGTCGGCGTGCCCCCGCCCAAGTGGAGCTGGTCCACCATGCGATCCGCGTCAAACAGCTCGGCGTGCCACTCGATTTCCGCGAACAGGGTTCGCAGGTACTCGGCCGCCTTGCGGAAATGGCGGGTCACCACCTTGTTGCAGCCGCAGTAGTAGCAAAGGCTCCTGCAGAACGGCACATGGACGTAGACCGACAGCGGCGGCGGCAGCGGCAACGCATTGCCCTCGCGAACCGCCTCCCGGTACTGCGCCTCGCCCACATCGCGCCGAAAGCGGTCGGCAGTCGGGTAGGACGTGTAGCGGGGCACGCGGTCGTCGAGTCCACGCAACAGAGTGGCAATGTCTTTTGCGGGCTGCATCATCAAAGAACTCCAAGCTTCAGGGATGATGCTAGGCCCCGGGTCAGCCGGGAGCTTTGATCTTGGTCAAAAGCAGGCGGCTTCGTCGTCTTCCAGGCCCGCGGCATTGCGCAACCCGTCGAAATCCAGGATGACGATCAGGCGACGGTCCACCTCGATCAGCTTCTGGTCCCGCAGTTTGCCGAAGGTGCGCGAGACGGTTTCGATCTTCAAACCCAGGTAGTTGGCCAGGTCCTGGCGGGAAAGCGCCAGCGCGAAAGATTCGCCGACGAACCCACGCAGCTCAAGCCGTTCCGAGTAGCGCAGCAGAAACATGGCCACCCGCTCGACCGCAGAACGCCGTCCCATCAACACCTGGTGGCTCTGCTGCTCGCCCAGCTCACGGCTCATCATCGACATGATCTGATGCTGCAGGTTGGGCAACTCCTTCATGATCGCGTCGATCTGATCGAAGGAAATCGAGCATACGCCCGATTTTTCCAGGGCCACCGCGTCAAGAGCGTGCTTCTGGGTGGCTATCCCATCCAGACCGAAAACTTCGCCGGGAAGGTGGACTCCGACGATCTGTTCTTCGCCCGATGCGCTCACGTGGAGGCTCTTGAAGCTCCCGAAGCGGACGACATACACCGAGCGGGACTCCTCGCCTGCGTGAAACAGGAATCGACCCGGTTCGACCGGCGCCGACTTCATGACCCGCTGTTCCAGCTGACTCAGCTCGTCGCGCTGGACTCCCGCCGGGAGACACAGGTGACGCAAGCTGCAGTGAGAGCAGCGCCTGACCAGATTTTCAAAAGCACTGTGCGATTTTTCGGACAAATCAGAATCTCCCGGATATTCGCATTTTAGCCGTCCGGTGGCGGCCCGCAACCGCTGACGGCGAAAACGGCTAGCTGCAAACAAACCCTTCACGAATGGCAGTTGACCTTGGCCCGGCCGTACACTGAGCAACTTCATTACTCTGACCGATAGCCTGTGAACATGACGACATTCCACGCCTATGCCGCAACCCGCCCCGGCGGTCCACTGGAGCCCTTCAGCTACGATCCCGGCCCGCTGCGCCACGACGAAGTGGAAATCGAGGTCGACTATTGCGGGATCTGTCACAGCGACCTTTCCATGCTCGACAACGCCTGGAAGATCAGCCGCTATCCGTTTGTTCCCGGACACGAAGCCATCGGCCGGATCGCTACCCTCGGCGAGACGGTCAACCACCTCTCGGTCGGACAAACCGTCGGCCTTGGCTGGATCGCCCGTTCCTGCCTGACCTGTCGCCTGTGTCAGGGCGGCGATCTGAACCTGTGCGCAGACTCGGTGGGATCCATCGTAGGCCGCCACGGCGGCTTTGCCGATCGCGTGCGCTGCCAGGCCAACTGGGCCCTTCCGCTACCCGACGGCCTCGACGCGTCGACGGCCGGCCCGCTTTTTTGTGGCGGTATCACGGTCTTCAACCCGATCGTCCGTTGCGGCGTCCTTCCGACCCACCGGGTGGGCGTGGTCGGCATCGGCGGGCTGGGCCACCTGGCGCTGCAATTTCTTTCCAGCTGGGGCTGCGAGGTGACCGCCTTTTCCACCACGCCGGAAAAGGAGTCGGAAGCGCTGACCATGGGTGCGCACCACTTCGTCGACAGCCGGGACTCGAGCCAGCTCGAGAACCAGGCCGGCAAGCTCGACTTCATCCTGGTGACGGTCAACGCCGCCCTGCCCTGGGAAAAGTACATCGCGGCGCTGGCCCCGCGCGGCCGGATCCACCTGGTCGGCGCGGCGCCGTCGATCGAGACGGCCGTGTTTCCGCTCATCGGCGGCGAGAAGTCGATCGGCGGTTCGCCGGTCGGCAGTCCGGCCATGATCGCCGACATGCTCGATTTCTGCGCCCGCCACGCGATCGCGCCGATCACCCAGCACTACCCCATGAACCGGGTCAATGACGCACTCGAGCGCCTGCGCAGCGGCGAGGCCCGTTACCGCCTGGTGCTGGAAAATGCCTGATCCGCAACGCTTCCGCCGGCCCGGCGGTCTCTAAGCGGTACACTAGGAATAGCTTGGATTCGAGACGCCGGGGGGCGTGGATGAACGGCAGAGCGGCAACGATCATCGCGGGGCTGGTCTTCGCTGCCGACGCGGCAGCAATGATTTTTCCCCACCTGGACTATTCGGCCCACCTGGAGCGCGGCCGCCCCGGGGAGGAGAGCTTCGGCACCCTCGTTGACGACCCGCCGACGCAAGTGATTCCCTCGCCGCCTCTGCCAATCGACTACGAGCGCACCATCACACCGGCCATGGCGGCGGCCATCGCCGCCTACGAGGCCCACCTGGAGAACCGTGACTTCGAGCAGGCCGTCGACAGCGCCCGACTGCTGCTCGATGTGATAGCCGAGGAACTGGGCAGCGATCACGTCGAGTACGCCTATGCGCTCAGCGACCTGGGCGCGGCCTTGCACCACGCCGGTCGTAACGAGGAGGCGCTGGCACCGCTTCAGGAAAGCATCAGCCTCATCGGCGCTGCCAACGGACTATACAGCCCGGTCCTGATCGGCCCCATGGCCTATCTCGGCATGGCATTTCAGGGGCTGGAGCGCCACGAGCCGGCGCTGGACGCTCTGACCCGCGCCCAGCACATCACCCACCGCCACTGGGGTGCGATGAATCCGTATCAGCTCAAGCTGGTCTACGCCAAGGCCGCCTCGCTGGAATCGCTCAACGAGTTGCATGAAGCAGAGGACCAGCTGCGTCTCGGCCTCAAACTGAGCCGTGAGCAGCATGGTGAGGAGGCTCTGGAGTCCCTCCCTGCACTGTATTATCTCGCTGAATGGCTGCGGGCGACCGGAGCGTTTCGACCGGCCCTGTCGCTCTATCGCGACGCCATGCTCATGCTGGCGGGGCCGGACGGCGAAGATACGCCGGCCATGGTGCCGGCGATGCGCGGAATGGCGGCGACCTTTCTTCTCGAACAGGATGTCGAGGTCGATCGCGGACTGACCCTGCACCGGCGCATCGTCGAACTCATGGAGGCTCGCCCCGAGGCTTTCAGCGCAACCGACCGGATCCAGGCCTACGCCGACCTGGGCGACTGGCTGATCCTTTTCGAGCGCGAGGAGGAGGCGTGGGATGCCTACGGCAAGGCCTGGGCCCTGGGCCAGTCCGACCCGACGCGGGACTGGAACGAATACTTCGCGGAGCCCCGACTGATCTACGCGGGCCCCAACCTCACGGTCGATTTCATGGGTTACCAGGTCATCGGCGAGGAGGTCTATTACGATTTCGAATTCCGAATTCGGGAGGACGGCCGACCCTCCCACGTGAAAGTCAGGGACAGTAACCTCAGCACGCTCACCCGGTCTCGGGCCATCGGCTTCCTGCGCCTCGGCAAGTTCCGCCCGGCGATCGTCGACGGCAAACCGGTCGAGCGGCGAGACTATCGAATCCGGCGCTACTACCCGACCGTGGCACCCTGGGACTACGGAAAAGTGATCCTCGGCGGCGGGTTCGGGTCGACGCCCCGCACGCGCCTCGAACGGCGCTGGCCAGGCTCCCGCTGAAGCGCATCTGCAACTATGGCACCGCGCTGGCTCGCCCGCTCATTGCCTGGCCGCGATGTATTGTTGGACTTCGCGCTCGAGAAGCATCAGCGGCAGTGAGCCCTGGCCGAGAACCACATCGTGGAATTCGCCCATGTCGAAGTGCTCTCCCAGCGCCGCGCGAGCATCTGCGCGCAGTTCCAGCAGCGTGAGCATCCCGACCTTGTAGGCCAACGCCTGCCCCGGGTTCACAAAGTAACGTTCGATCTCCGCGATGACATCGCCCTCGGGCATGCCGGTCTTGTCCAGCATGTAGGCAATGGCGTCCTCGCGGCTCCACTGCTTGGCGTGGATTCCCGTGTCGACCACGAGCCGCACCGCCCGGAACATCTCGGCCTGCAAGCGACCGAGATCATCAAACGGGTCTGCCAGAAACCCCAGCTCCTTGGCCAGTCGCTCTGCATACAGGGCCCAACCTTCGGAAAACGCGGTGAAAGGCACCAGCTTGCGAAAGGTCGGCACGCCGGTCAGCTCCTGCTTCAGGGCAATCTGGAAATGATGTCCCGGAATCGCTTCGTGGTAGGCCAGCGTGCGCATCCCGAATTCCGGAATTTCGGACAGATCCCGGGTATTCAGATAGAAGACCCCAGGCCGGCTCCCGTCCAGGGCGGGGGGCTGATAGTAGGCGCCCGGTGCGCCGTCTTCTCGAAACTCGGGTATCGGACGCACCTCCACGCCCGACGCGGGGCGCCGGTTGAAATAGGGATCGAGGCCGGCATTGATCTCGTCGATGATGGCCTGGAAATCGGCCAGGATTGTGCTCTTGCCCTCGGCGTTGTCGGGATAGAGAAAGCGCGGCTCCGAAGCCAGCTCCAGCATGCGCTCGCCGACGCTTCCGTCGGGATAGCCCTGTTCGACCAGCAGCCCATCCATGGCGGCTTCGATCCGCGCCACTTCCTGCAATCCGACCGCATGGATCTCGTCCGGGGTGAGATCGGTGGTGGTGTGCAGGCGAACCTGGTGCGCATAGTAGGCGTCCCCATCCGGCAAGGCCCAGACGCCGGGATTGCCCCGGACCTGGGGCGCCAGTTGCTCGAAGAAAGCGATCATCTCCCGATACTTCGGATAGACGACGTCGACCACCGCCCGTTCAGCCTCGTTGAGGATCGCCCGGCGTCGGATCGGGTTGAGGTCTTCGATTGCATCAAGCTTTTCGGCCAGGCCGGATACCAGTGGGTTGTCCTCCGCGGGCGGAGCGACGAACGCCTCCAGCTGGCCCAGCACCTTTTCGACCACGAAGCGGGGCGGGAGGATGCCGATTTCCCTGCGATGGCGCAGCTGCTCCAGCACCTGATCGAACTTGGTATCGAAAGCGTTGAGCCGAAGCAGGTACTGCTCAGCCTCGATTTCACTCGCCACCTGGTGCTGATTGAGCATGAACTCGGGGAGATTGATGTGCACACCGGAGAGCTGGGTCACGAGGTAATCGTGGAATGTGTAAGGTTCCCCGTCGACCTGTACCGCCAGAAACGATTCCAGCACGTCATAGGAAAGCTGCTGCCCCGGGTCGAGACCACCCCGGTCGTATTCACGAAGTGTGGCGAGGTTGTCCCGGAGTTGCTCGTTCAGTTGCAACGTGCGCGCCAGCGAAACGTCGGTCAGTTTCTCGTTGTGTCCGTCCAGGCCGAACTGCTCGAGCAGGCGAATGCTGGTCAGCAGTTCCGGGTCGTCCAGCGCGTATTCGAGAAACACGCGCTCGAAAAAGATGTCGATGCTGAACGGACGGAACCAGATGACGTTGACCAGCACCGCGCTGCCCAGCAGCAGGGCGATACCGACCAGACCGGCCAGCCACTTGAATAGCTTCCCCATTGCTTCCCCCGAAGATCCTGGAGTTGATTGGCTGAGTTGTAATCCTGCTGTCTCCACCATCATATACGCTTTGAGGTATTCAAAAACGGAGACGCAATCCATGGACACTGGCCTGATCATCGTTCTGACCGCATTTGGCGGCCTGCTGGTTGGCGCCGTAGGCATGTACTTCTTCCTTTCGGCGGGCGCCACGACCGGCGGGGACCAAGAGTTGCGCAAGGAATTCGACGCCTACCGCGAGGAGGTGGCGGACCACTTTGCCAAGACGGCCTCACTGGTGAATCGGCTGACCGACAGCTACAAGGACGTATTCGAGCATCTCCAGGACGGAGCCCACGGGCTGCTGGACGAGGAGCAGCTTCGAGCGCGCCTCCAGGACGAATCGGGCGAGACCATCACCCTGACCCGCCTGGGCTACCGCGGCGAGGATGCCGGTGAGAAGTCGGAGTCCGACAGCGATCAGGACAAGGAAACTTCCGCGGAGCAGCCCGTGGACTACGATCGCGAGCCGCCGGAAAAATCATAGCGTCCTACTATCATCCGCATAGGAACAAGCGATTTCACCCGCTTTCCACAATGGCTTAACATTCTTCTTCCACCAATGTGATCTGGGAGGGTCCGATGGAACTCAAAGGTTCGAAAACCGAAGACAATCTGAAAGCGGCGTTTGCCGGGGAATCCCAGGCCAATCGGCGCTACCTCTATTTCGCTCAGAAGGCCGATATCGAAGGCTATAACGATATCGCGGCGGTGTTTCGATCGACCGCAGAGGGCGAGACCGGCCATGCCCATGGTCACCTCGAATATCTTGAGGAATGCGGCGATCCGGCGACCGGCGAGCCGTTCGGCGATACGCGGGCCAATCTTCACTCCGCCATTGCCGGCGAAACTCACGAATACACCGACATGTATCCGGGCATGGCGTCGGCTGCCCGTGACGAAGGCTTCGACGAGGTCGCCGACTGGTTCGAGACGCTGGCCAAAGCCGAACGGTCCCACGCGAATCGCTTCCAGAAAGCACTCGACGAGATGGAATGACCCGCGAAGGGGGTATCGAAGCCCCGACCCGCTATCCGGTTCCATGGAAGGAGCCGGAATTCTGGGACACCGAGGCGCTCCACAAGGAACTCGAGCGCGTCTACGATATCTGCCATGGGTGCCGGCGCTGCGTCAGCCTCTGCCAGGCATTCCCTACCCTGTTCGATCTGGTCGACGAATCCGAGACACTGGAAGTCGACGGGGTCGCCCGGGACGACTACTTCAAGGTCGTCGACCAGTGTTACCTGTGCGATCTGTGCTACCAGACCAAGTGCCCCTATGTGCCGCCGCACGAGTGGGAGGTCGACTTTCCTCACCTCATGCTGCGTGCCAAGGCACACCAGTTTCGCGCGAGCGGCGCGTCGGCCAGCCGTAAGGTCCTTTCCGCGCCCGACAAGCTGGGCCGCTGGTCGAGCAAGCCCGGAATCGTCAAGCTGGTCAACAAGGTCAATCGCAGCACCGGCGGCCGCAAGCTGCTGAAGAGCACGCTGCGTATCCATCCCGATGCACACGTGCCGCCGGTTGCCGACCCGCCGCTGGCCAAACGTGTCGGCACCGAAGACGAACCAGCTTCGGAAGCCCGCGAAGCCGGCCGCACGCGCGGCAAGGTCGCCGTTTTCGGCACCTGCTTCGGGCACTACAACCGGCCGGAGATGGTCGAGGACATGCTCAGCGTGTTTCGCCACAACGGCATCCACACCCGGCTTGCGCCGTCCACCGGATGCTGCGGGATGCCGAAGATGGAACTCGGCGACCTGGCGGCGGTGGAACGCCTGAAGAACGAACAGCTGCCCGGCTTGCTGGAACTGGTCGATGGAGGCTACGACATCATCACGCCCATTCCGTCATGCACGCTGATGTTCAAGCAGGAGTGGCCGCTCCTGTTTCCCGAGGATGCGGACGTCGCGCGGCTCAGGGCCCATACCTTCGATCCCTTCGAATACCTGGCGGCCCGGCACAAGGAAGGCCTGCTGTCCACGACCTTCAAGAATCCGCTGGGCGTCGTCAGTTACCACGTTCCATGCCACCAGCGGGTGCAGAACATCGGACCCAAGACGCGCGACATACTGGCGCTGGTCCCGGATACGGAAATCAAGACCGTCGAACGCTGTTCCGGGCACGATGGCAGCTATGGCGTCCGGGTCGAAACCTTCGAAAACGCAGCCAGGATCGGTCGCCCCGTGGTGCGGCAGTTGAACCGCCACGAAGCGCAGCACGTGAGCAGCGACTGCCCGCTGGCGGGCGATCATCTGGCCCACCTGAACGGCTCCGGCGAAGCGCGCCATCCGATATCATTGCTTCGCTACGCCTACGGCATCTGAAGGAGAACCGGAGACCATGGCGAATCCCCTGACGCGAGAAGATCTCCTCAGCCTTGAAAGCTACGCCGCCGGCCGCGACGAATTCCGGGCCCGGGCGGTCGTGGCCAAGCGCGCCCGCATGCTGCGGCTCGGTGACCACCTCACCCTGTTTTTCGAGAACCGGCTGACCATCCAGTACCAGGTCCAGGAGATGCTGCGGATCGAACGCATCTTTGAAGCGGCCGGCATCCAGGAGGAACTGGACGCCTACAACCCGCTGATTCCCGACGGCGCCAACTGGAAAGCCACCTGCATGATCGAATACCAGGATGAGCAGGTGCGCCGCGAACAGCTGCAGCGGCTGCGCGGCATCGAGGACCGAATCTGGGTGCGAGTGGGCAACGCGGAGAAGATCTTTGCCATCGCCGACGAGGACCTGGAGCGGGCCAATGAGGACAAGACCTCCGCAGTCCATTTCCTGCGTTTTGCCCTGGGCGACGACGACTGCGAGGCAGTCCGGCAGGGACAACCCATCTCGGTCGGCGTGGATCATCCGCATTATGAGTCTGCTGCCGACCCGGTCCCGGAGGCGCTGCGCAAAGAGCTTTCCGGAGATATAGAGCCTCGCTGAAACGCGTGGTACGATCCGTACGAAGTCCCCTTTCCGTATGCCGATGACCCAGCACCGATGAGTTTTCTCGAGCAACTCGAAAAGAAGGCCGCCGAACAGCGGCAGAAGGAGCAGGAGCAGCAGCTCGCCCGGGAAGAGCGGGAGGTCTTCTTCAACGAAGTCGCGGATCCGACGATTCGCAAGCTCTTCGAGTATCTCAAGAAGCTCGCCAGCCATCTTAACCATCTTGGCGACAAGCGCGAGATCATCTATCGCCTGCCCGGCTATGGGGAGGTCAGCGGCAACCTGAAGGAGCTGATGGTGCGCTTTTCGGCCAGCGACGAGCATCGCCAGATCGATATCGTCGGGACCGCCGAGCTACCCAAGCAACCGGAACTGGAGCTCGTCGGCGACGTCGAGGTCAAGCGCATGCAGACTTTCCTGCGTGAGCATGGACTGCAGGGCGGCGAACGGTTGCGGCGAAACTCCAAGGGCGGGGTCGTGGCCGGGACCTATCGGCCCAGCGGAACGATCAACGTCCGGGTCCTCATTCACTGCTCGATCGCGGAACCCGAATTGCGCATGGAGTTCACGAACCTGCACGATTTCGGCCGACTGGTCCGTCTGATTCCGCCGGAACACCTCGACGACGACCTCATGGACAAGGTCGGGCGCTTCGTCGCGCGGGTCGATGACGAGTTCCTGAAGGAAGACCTGTCCGACGAGATCCGCGAGCAACTGCGACGCCAGCTCGACGGCGAACGCCGCCAGACGGTCAAGGAGTTGACCGCAGCCGACCATGAAGTCGTGGAGGTCGCCGAGCGGGAGCGCGACCGGATGCGCCAGGCCGAGAGCCTCGCAGACCGCTTCAAGGACCGCCTCGAACAGGCCAAGCGCAAGCTCATCGACGAGTAGCTTGGGGCCCTAGTGCAGATCGCGCGCGAAGAGAATGCGCGCCTCTTCGACGCCCTCGATGGCACCCAGTTCTTCGACCAGCCGCCGCGACGCCGATACCTGCCAGGTTTCTCCCAGGCGCATCGTGGCGGACGCCTCGCGATTGCTGTAGCGCACCCAGACCGGTGCGGAGCCGCGATTGGAAGCCAGTGCGTTCTTCATCAGTTCCAGCCCTAGCCGACCACCGATTCTCACCTGTACGCCCCGCGCGTACTCGGCCACCGCCGCATCGACACCGAGGATCCGGTTGGCGCGCAGTGAAAAACTGCCGGTGTAGTCATCGGGAACGAGCCCGCCTTCGATGACCACGATTTCATCCGGCTGGATGAGATCCGCAAAAGTACTGAAAGCCTCTCGGAACGCGGCGACCTCGAGTCTGCCGGTCTGGTCGTCGAGGACGAAGAAAGCCCCGTTGTCGCGGCGACGGACGCTCAGGATCAACCCCGCCAGGACCACCGGCAACGGCTTGGCCCGCCCTCGTTCGTCGACGCTGGGAGGCCCCTTGAACTGAGCCCCGACTTCACCCAGCCGACAGCTCGTAAACTGTTGCAGATCCTCCAGGTACGGGTTGATCGGGTGTCCCGTGAGGTACAGTCCCAGGGTGCTGCGCTCCCCGGCCAGCCGCTCTGCCTCCGGCCACTCTTCCAGGTGGGGTTGGTCCGTCGGACGTGCAGCCTCCGCAGGCTGAGGCCTTCCGAACATGTCACTCTGTCCCGCGGCCCGGTCACGGGACTCCTGCTCGGCGGCTTTCAGCGCATTCGGCAAGGCGTTCATGAGACTGGCCCGGTTTGGTCCGAGGCGGTCCATCGCGCCGGCCAGGATCAGTGCTTCCAGCACCCGTTTGTTGATCTTCGCGAGATCCACGCGGCGGCAGAAATCGTGGAGATCGGCATACTCGCCATTGGCTTCCCGCTCGGTGACGATCGCATCGATCGCGCCGTGACCGACACCCTTGATCGCACCCAGCCCATAGACGATGGTCGCTTCGTCACTGGCGATGAACGGATAGCGTGAAGCGTTGACGTCCGGTGGGCGCAGCGTCAGCCCCTGGGATTCGGCGTCGTCGATGAAATTCACCACCTTGTCCGTGCTGTCCATGTCCGAGGACATCACGGCAGCCATGAAATCGGCCGGGTAGTGGGCCTTGAGATAGGCCGTCTGGTACGCCAGCAGCGCGTAGGCCGCGGAGTGCGACTTGTTGAAACCGTAGCCGGCGAATTTCTCCATCAGGTCGAAGATGGACTCGGCCAGCTGGGCTTCGATTCCGGCGTCGGTCGCCCCGTCGACGAAGATCGTCCGCTGCTTGGCCATTTCGGCCGGCTTCTTCTTACCCATGGCGCGGCGCAGGATGTCGGCGCCGCCCAGCGTATACCCCGCCAGGATCTGGGCAATCTGCATGACCTGTTCCTGGTAGAGGATCACCCCATAGGTGGTCTTGAGAATCGGCTCCAGCTTGGGGTGCGGAAAGGTCACTGCCTGACGGCCGTGCTTGCAGTTCACATAGGTATCGACCATGCCCGAATCCAGCGGGCCCGGACGATACAACGCGACCAGGGCGATGATGTCCTCGAAGGTCTCCGGTTTGAGCCGCCCGATCAGGTCTTTCATCCCCCGCGATTCGAGCTGGAACACCGCCGTCGTGTGGGTCGACTGGAGCAGCTTGAAGCTCGCCTCGTCGTCCATGGGAATGGTGGCGATATCGAGTTCCGGTTCGCCGGCCTTGCGGCGCTTGCGGTTGATCGACGTCACCGCCCAGTCGATGATCGTCAAGGTACGCAAGCCCAGGAAGTCGAACTTGACGAGCCCGATCGATTCGACATCGTCCTTGTCGAACTGGGTCACCACACCGTCGCCGCCCGGTTCACAGTAGAGCGGCGCGAAATCGGTCAACGGGCCCGGAGCGATCACCACGCCGCCGGCGTGCTTGCCGGCATTGCGGGTGAGCCCCTCCAGCTTG
>JAWVZU010000094.1:0-12766 GCA_033722075.1 Lysobacterales bacterium | reverse complement strand
GTGTTGCCCACGATCAGTAAAACGCCGGTAACGAGAAGTGCGGCAATGACGTGGATGAGACGCTCAACGCTGCTCAAAATGGCATTAAAGCGGATTAGCCATTGCATATCAAATTGCGCAAAGTCGACCTCCGATCGTGCTTCGATGGCGCTTGTCAGGGGGCCGATTCTGGCCGCTTCCAGGCCGGGTTGCAGGTCCGCGAGCAGGACGTATGGGAGGGGGTTTTCCGCCAGCGCATCCAGGGCATCCGAGAAGTCGCTTGCGGCTTTGAATTCGGCCAGGGCCTGCGCTGGCGAGACGGTTTCGACGGCAGCGATTTCCTCCAGCGCGGCGATTGCCGCGGCGGCCTCGTCCGCGCCGGCCTGATCGGTCTCCTGGGTGAGAAACACATTGACCTGTCCCGCCCCCTGCCAGCCCGCGCTCATTTCCGCGGCATTCTCAAGCAGCAGGTACAGGCCGGCAGGCATGGCCAGGGCGATCGCGATCACGATCAGGGTCATCAGGGTGGTAACCGGACGGCGCGCAAGGCGGCCGAAGCTGGACACGATGGTATACCCATGGTTCTCCATCCATGCGCCCAGGCGGATGCGCATCCGGCGACGCCTGCCGCCCGACTTAGGCGCTCTGTCGCTCGGACCGGCCATCGGGTCGGAAGTCGTCGATGAGGCGCCCTTCCTGCAGCACCAGGACGCGCTTGCCCATGGCTCGTACCAGGGGCAGGTCGTGGCTGGCGATGAGCAGGCTCAGGCCTGCCTCGTTCAGCTTGGCGAAAAGCCGCATGATGTCGCGGGAAAGCTCCGGGTCCAGGTTTCCGGTGGGTTCGTCGGCCAACAACACCGGAGGTCGGCCGACAAAGGCGCGAGCAATGCCCACCCGCTGCTGTTCACCGCTGGACAGGGCCGCGGGGAAGGCTTTCTCCCGGTCGCGCAGGCCCACCAGGTCCAGGGCCGCACGCACGCGGCGACCGAGATCCCTCCGCGGGAGTCCGGCGATGACCAGCGGCAGCGCGACGTTGTCGAAGATCGTCCGGTCCGCGAGGAGGCGATGATCCTGGAACACCATCCCGATCTTCCGGCGCAGGCGAGGAATCCTGCGGCTGCTGAGCTTGCCGGCGTTGATTCCGTCGACCAGCACGGAGCCGCGGGACGGTCGCTCCAGCGCCCCGGCCAGGCGCAGCACGGTGGACTTGCCGGCCCCGGAGTGGCCGGTCAGGTAGACCATTTCTCCGGCTTCGATTTCGAAGCTGAGTTCCGACAGGGCGTCGGAGCCCGGGTAGCGCTTGTAGACCCGATCGAAGCGAATCATCGGACCAGCTGGTTGAGCTGGAAAATGGGAAGGAGAATCGCCAGGACGATCAGCAGCACGATGGCGCCGACCACGAGAATCAAAGCCGGCTCCAGGACCGCCATGAAGACAGCCATGGCCGTTTCCACTTCACGCTCCTCGATATCCGCTGCGCGATCCAGGACTTCGTCGAGACTGCCGCTCTTCTCGCCCCCGGCGATGAGGCGCACGACCAGCGGGGGGAAGCGCCCGGTATTGGCCAGCGCGCGGTTCAGGCTGGAGCCTTCGCGTACCCGGCCGGCAGCCTCTTCGACGGCAGCCTGGATGACCCGATTCCGGGCCACCCGGGAGGCGATGGTCAACGCGTCCAGCAGCGGCACTGCGGAGCCCACCAGGATGCTCAGGGTGCGGACGAAGCGGGCGGTCTCCGCGCTGCGGTAAAGGCGACCGATCACCGGAAGCCTCAGCAGCATCCCGTCGCGTTCGAAGCGGATGGCAGGCACTCGCAAGGCCAGCCAGCCGGCCGCGACGACGAGGGCGATCGCGAGGGCCAGCAGCCAGGCGTAACGGCTCAGGAAGCCGCTGATCGCGAGCAGGGCGCGCGTCAGCAGCGGCAGCTCGGCCCCGAAACCCTCAAAAACGCCGGTGATCTGCGGCACGACATAGGCGAGCAGGCCGGTGACCACGGCCAGCGCGACGATCGTGAGCAGCACCGGGTAGAGCAGGGCAAGGGCGGTCTTGCGCCCGAAAGCCTCGCGCTGCTCTGCATAATCGGCGAGGCGCAGGAGCACGGCGTCGAGACGCCCGCTCTGCTCGCCGGCGGCGATGGTGGCCTGGTAGAGGTCTGGGAAGGCGCGCGGAAAGTCACCCATCGCCGCAGACAGGGAGTGGCCCTCCATCACCCGCGAGCGCAGACCGACCAGGATCTTCCGCGCGCTCGCCTTCTCGGCCTGGTCGGCCACTGTGGCCAATGATTCTTCGAGCGGTAGACCGGCCCCCAGCAATCCGGCCAGCTGACGAATGATCAGCGCCCGCTCGGCGCTCGATATGCCCTGTCCGCCCAGTAGTCCCGCGCGCGCTCCGGAGCCCGAGACGGCTTCGACCTGCAGCGGACTGAGCCCCCGGTCCCGGAGCACCTGGCGCACCTGGCGCGCCGTATCGCCTTGCAGGACCCCCTTCTGTTCGCGGCCCCGATCGTCCAGTGCCCGAAATTCGTAGGCGCCCATCAGCGCTCCCCGTTGGCCCTTCCCGGCATCATTCCTGCCGGGTCACCCGCAACACCTCCTCGACGGAGGTCACGCCGGCCAGGACCTTCTGCCAGCCGTCTTCCGCGATGCTGGGCGTGTCCTTGCGTACATGGCGGACCATCGCCGGCTCACCGGCTCCGTCGTGGATCAGCTGGCGCAGCGCTTCGTCTACCGTCACCAGCTCGTAGATGCCGGTGCGTCCGCTGTAACCGGCCGATCGATCGGTCAGGTCCGAGCGCGGGCGGTACAGCGTGGGGCGTGGCTCGGTGGGCTGGCCAAAGGCACGGCATTCCGCTTCGGATGCCTCGTAGGCTTCGCGGCGCTCCGGGTCCAGCACCCGCACCAGGCGCTGGGCCAGCACGCCGATCAGGCTGGATGACAGCAGAAAGGGCTCGACCCCCATGTCCCGCAGACGCGTGATCGCGCCGATCGCGCTGTTGGTATGCAGGGTGGACAGCACGAGATGGCCGGTGAGACTGGCCTGGACCGCGATCTGAGCGGTTTCCAGGTCGCGGATCTCCCCCACCATCACCACGTCAGGGTCCTGGCGGAGGATCGCCCGCAACCCGCGCGCGAAGCTCATGTCGACCTTGGCGTTGACCTGGGTCTGGCCGATGCCGTCGATGTCGTACTCGATGGGATCTTCGACGGTCATGATGTTGCGGCTGCGATCATTGAGTCGCCCAAGCGCCGCGTACAAGGTGGTGGTCTTGCCCGAGCCGGTTGGCCCCGTGACCAGCAGGATGCCATGGGGACGGCCGATCAGCTCCGCCATGCGCTCCAGCGTCGATTCCTCCATGCCGAGCTGGCGCAGGTCCAGGCGTCCGGCCTGCTTGTCGAGGAGCCGCAGCACCACGCGCTCGCCGTGGCTGGCCGGGATCGTCGAGACCCGCACATCCACCGGCCGACCGGCGATGCGCAGCGAGATCCGCCCGTCCTGGGGAACGCGCTTTTCCGCGATGTCCAGCTTGGCCATGACCTTGATCCGCGAGACGATCAGACCGGCCAGGTTCCGCGGGGGGGAGAGCACTTCCTTGAGCACGCCGTCCACCCGGAAGCGGACCATCAGCCGCGTCTCCAGCGGTTCGATGTGGATATCCGAGGCCTTCTCCTTGATGGCCTCGGTCAGCAGGGCGTTGATGAGGCGGATGATCGGGGCGTCGTCGTCGGCCTCGAGCAGGTCTTCGGGTTCGGACAGCTCGTCGGCGATCTGGCCCAGGTCGAGCTCGTCGCCGATGTCCGCCGCCATCTGACGCGCATCTTCGCCGCCATGCTCGTAGAGCCGCTGCAGCAGCGCGTCGAATTCGCCCGGCTCCATCCGCCGGACCCGAAGTTCGGCGCCGAGGTAGCGTTTCAATTCCGCCAGCGCCCGTGGCGATGCGCCGCGCCGGAAGGCCACTTCGGCAATGTCGTTGTCCCACCCGATGAGGGTGGCGCCGTTGCGCTTCGCAAAGCTGAAGCTGGGTCGCTCGACGCGCGCTTTCATGCCGGTTGCCATCGCGCTACGGTTCGTCGCGCGCGCCCTGTTCCGCGTCCTTGTTAAGGTAATCGTCCAGGTCGGGCAGGATGGGCAGCTGTTCCCGCTCCATCAAGCCCTCGTAATTGTCCCGGGCGTCGAGCTGCTGGGCGCGCATGTAATTGTACTTGGCCCCGGTGATGGCATCGGTGCTGGCCCGGTCCCGCAGGATGCGCGGGCGGATGAAGATCATCAGATTGCGTTTCACCTTGGTTGCCGAGCGGAACTTGAACAGGTTGCCGACCACCGGGATGTCGCCCAGGCCCGGAACCTTCCGGACCGTTTCCTTCAGGTCCTCGTCCATCAACCCGCCCAGCACCAGGATGCCCTGGTCGGGCACCATGACCGTGGTGGAAACTTCCCGGGTGTTGGTGATCAGGTCCACCGCGCCGCCCTGCGGCGAGAGGCTGGAGACCTCCTGGGCGATATCCATGACCACCGTATCCCCCTCGTTGATGTGCGGCGTCACGGTCAAGGTCAGGCCGACGTCGCGCCGTTCGATGGTCTGGAAGGGGTTGACCGAGGCATTGTTGGCGCCGGTGTTGGTGAACTGGCCGGTAATGAACGGCACTTCCTGGCCGACATTGATGATCGCCTCCTGGTGATCCAGGGTGACGATGGAGGGGGTCGACAGGACATTCGTGCCGGCATCGGCGTCGAGGGCGCTCACCAGAGCGCCCAGCTGCGGTACTTCCCGAAAAACGGGGTTGCCGCTTCCGTCGGTACCGGTCTGGATACGCACGGTTCCGGACAGGTAGCCCAGGTTGAGGCCGGGCGCCAGGCCGCCGAGGCTGACCAGCCCGTCTTCCGTTGGAGTGATGCCGAGGATACCCGGGCCCGCACCGAAATTGGTCGGGAAGTTGCTTCCGCCGATCACCCCGGAGTCATTCAGCGAGTTGAGTTCCGTGGCCTGCCATTGCACCCCCAGTTCCTTGGACAGGTCGCTGGAGACTTCCGCGATGATCGCCTCCACCAGGACCTGCTGGCGCCGGATGTCGAGCTGGCGAACGATCCCGGCAATCTCCCGGAACACCGCCGGCGGAGCGGACACGACCAGCGCATTGGTGTCCGCGTGGGCCTGGATGGTGACCGACGAATCATCCGCTGCGCCATCGCCGCCGGCCAGCTTGCCGACGTTCTGCAGCAGGGGCACCAGGCTGTCCGCATCCGCGTAGCGAAGATAGATGACCTGCGTCGCCCCGCTTTCCAGCGGCGTGTCCAGGTGGGTGATCAGGGTCTTGAATCGCAGGCGGGATCCGGGGTCGCCGGACAATAGCACGCTGTTGGTGCGTTCATCCGAGATCACCTTGGCGCCGCCGCCCTGCGGGGTTTCCGCGTTCAACATGTTCAGCGTCCGGACCACTTCGGTAGCCCGCGCGTGCTGCAGCGGAATCACTTCGATGTCCTCGCCGCCGGCCGTGTCGATCCGGCGAATGATCTTGAGCAGGCGGTCCACGTTGCCGGCCCGGTCGGAAATGACCAGGACGTTGCTGCCGGAGTGCGCCACGATGTGCCCGTTCTGGGGGATCAGCGGCCGCAGCAGGGTAACCAGTTCGGTGGCCGGGACGTGCTGGACTTCGACGATCTGGGTGACCAGAGCATCGTCGTTGTAGCCACCGTTGGTTCGGGTCGGGATGGTGTCTTGGTGACCGACCGCATCGGGCACGATCTTGGTGAAGTCGCCGGCCGGGACGGCGGCATAGCCGTGGACCCGCAGGACCGATTCGAAGACCGCGTAGATCTCCTCCGGCGTCATGGACTTGCTGGAAATGACGGTGACCTTGGTGTCGCCGACCCGCGGATCGACGATGAAGCTCTTGCCCGTGATCTCGGAAACGGTGGCGATCAACGCCTGGATGTCCGCGTCCTGGAGATTCAGGCTATGGTTCTGCTGAGCGCCCGAGATGGTGGTGACGAAGAACAGCAGGCAGGCGATCAGGGTTCGGCGCATGGTCGGCACTCTCATGGTGTTTGAATCTGGCTAGAGTCGATGTTGAGGGTCATCTCCCGCCCGCTGCGGCGCAGGCGGACCTGGAACTGGGTCTGCTTGTTCAGCAGCTCCAGGAGTTCGAACTGCCGGGCCGGGTCGGTCAGCGGAATGCCGTTGACCGAGAGGATGATGTCCGAACTGCGCAGACCCAGCTTGCTCAGGATTTCCGAGTTGCTGCCGGCCATCAGGCGAACGCCGACGGGCTGACCGTTCTCGGTGAACGGCAGCGCGCGGATCTGCTGGCCCAGCTGGCGCATCATGGCCGGATCGATGCGCGCGTTGTTCTGGGCTGCCTGCCAGTCCACGCTGCCGAGGTTGGTCGCGCGGGGTGTGCTTTGCGTGGGGCCCGAAGCGGCTGCCCCGCGACTTGCGGAGCGACCGCTTGCGCCGGGCTCGGCGCGCGTCAGGTGCAGGCTTTCCCGTCGACCCAGCCGCTCGAGGACGATCCGGTCGACATGTACCTCTTTGAGGGTCGCGTTTCCCGGCAGTTCGTCGCCGACCCGGTAGGATCCCTGGTTGGACTGATCGTCGGCGATGATGGCAATTCCACCCTGCGGATCCTCAGCGGCGAAGGTTCCCAGCAACGCCAGGTTGAGTTCCGTCTCCGGCGCGGTCTGAGCCACCGGCGCGGATTCCGAGAGCGGTTGCCCGAACAGGTGCAGGGCGGCAACGTCGACACCCGATGTGGGCGATGCGTTGCGGAGCGCCGTCGGGGCCGCTGCCGGATCGATGCTCTCGGGGGCGGGCAACACGGCCCAGAACAGCTTGGCCGATGCCCACACGAGCCAGACCAGGGTGAGCGCCAGAACCAGCCAGCCCGTCCAGCGAGCGGCTGCCGTCGCAGGGTTCGATTGTTGGTTCAAGGCTCCAAGCATGGCCGGTTCGATCTGCTCCGCTTTCGCCCTGCCGACTTTAACCCAACCCCGCGCAAGTTTCGCCTGCCGATGCCCGTTGCGGGACCGGTCTCAGGACTGGGGCTTGCGATTTCCGGAGCGCGGCTTCCTGCGCCGGCCCTTCCCTCGTCCGCCGCCCCCGCCGTGCTTGCCGCCGGGCTTGCCGTGACGCGATCGCCGGCGTCGGCGTTCCGGCTTGTTCAGATCATCCGCCAGGTTCCCGGCAACGTCTTCCACCGGGATCTTCTCGCCCACGTAGTCCTCGATGTCCGGCAGCGTCATCGCATAGTTCTCGCAGGCAAAGCTGATCGCCTCTCCGGACTGGCCCAGCCGGGCGGTCCGTCCGATGCGGTGCACATAGTCCTCGGCATCCTGCGGAAGATCGTAGTTGATCACGTGGCCCACGTCGGGAATGTGCAGGCCGCGGGCAGCCACGTCGGTGGCGACCAGGATCGGCAGTTCGCCGTCGTGGAACTGTTTCAGCAGCGTCTGGCGCTTGTTCTGGCGCACGTCGCCGGAAAGGACGGCCGCCTTGAACCCGTTGGCATTCAGGGCGTCGGCCACGCGCTCGGTCACGACCTTGGTGTTGCAGAACACCATCGTTCGGTAGATCTCCATCTTGCGCAGGAGGCCGACCAGGAGGCGGATCTTCTCGGCATTGGCCGGGAAGTAGATGCGCTGGGCGACCTTGTCGGCGGTCATCGTCTCCGACTCGATCTCCACCCGGGTCGGATCGTTCATGTGCTCGTAGGCCAGTTCGGTCACCCGGTAGGACAGGGTGGCCGAAAACAGCAGGTTCAGGCGCTGCTGCGGGGGCGGCATGCGGCGCAGCATGAACCGGATGTCCTTGATGAAGCCGAGGTCGAACATCCGGTCCGCCTCGTCCAGCACGCACACCTGGACGTTCTTGAAGTTGAACACCTTCTGCTTGAAGTAGTCGATGATGCGACCGGGCGTGCCGATGAGGAGATCGCATCCGGACTGCAGCTGATTGCGCTGCTTCTCGTAGTCGATGCCACCGTAGGCCAAGGCAAACCTGAGACCCGTTTCCTTGCCCAGGAGTTCGGCGTCGCGATGAATCTGGATGGCCAGTTCCCGGGTCGGCGCGATGACCGCGGCACGGGGATTGTGGGTGTCGTCCGGAATCAGCGGCTTGCTGGTCAAGAGTCGATTGAACAGGGCGATCAGGAAGGCAGCCGTCTTTCCGGTGCCGGTCTGAGCCTGACCTGCCACATCCGTGCCGGCAAGCGCGAGAGGCAGACTCTGGGCCTGAATGGGGGTGAGCTTCTCGAACCCGGCGCTACGCAATCCGGCAAGCACCTTGGGGTGCAGTTCCAGTTCGTCGAAGCGCCTTTCGCTGAAGACAGTTTGTGGGGGTGCCGTGCTATCGGCAGTCATCGGGCTTGCATTGCAGGGTGATTTCTAATCCAATGAGTGGTTATCCAGTCCCTTACCTGGGGCTGCTGGCCGCGCAGTGTAACGCATGGGCCGTTTCCACAGAAAGGAATAAATGGAGCAAAGTCAGTGAGTGACAAGATCGTACACGTCAACGACGAGGATTTCGAAGCGCAGGTTCTGAACTCGGACCGGCCGGTCCTGGTCGATTTCTGGGCTGAATGGTGCGGGCCCTGCAAGATGATTGCGCCGGTGCTCGACCAGGTTGCCGAGGAGTACGGCGAAAAGCTCACCATTGCGAAGATGGACGTGGAAGCCAACAAGCAGACACCCATGAAATACGGGATCCGCGGCATTCCGACGTTGATGATCTTCAAGGGCGGAAGCGTCGAGGCCACCAAGGTCGGTGCGGTGAACAAGTCGCAGCTGGCCCAGTTCATCGACAGCGCGGTTTGAGCTAACCCCTTGATTGGCTGAAAAGCCCCCGCGGGTTGGGCTTGCCCGGATGTCGGCTCAACAACCATATTCCAATGCAACTCATTGATTCAGCTTGTCAAGCCTGCCTGATTCGCGCGCAACTCGTGCGACATTCGGGCTAGACTGCCCCCGCGGATCATGCTAACTTCGCGCCATCCAGATGACGCAGCCGCCCTCCATTGGCTGCGCCCCGACCCGAACTAAACCCAACTCGATGCCGTGCGCGTCGTGTTTTACGACCTTGTGATAGCGAACTTTTCTTTCCTCAATCTTCAGCCTGAAGGGCGAACATGAATCTGACCGAACTGAAGCAGCGCAGTGCCACGGCTCTGCTCGAGCTGGCCCAGGAAATGGGCGTCAACAACGTCTCCCGAGCACGCAAGCAGGAACTCATCTTTGCCATCCTCAAGGCGCATGCCAAGAAGGGTGAGGACATCTTCGGAGACGGGGTGCTGGAGATCCTTCAGGACGGCTTCGGCTTCCTGCGATCCGCGGATGCCTCCTACCTGGCCGGTCCCGACGACATCTATGTTTCCCCGAGCCAGATTCGCCGCTTTGGACTGCGTACCGGCGACACGGTGGCGGGCAAGATCCGGCCGCCGAAGGACGGCGAACGCTATTTCGCCCTGCTGAAGGTCCAGGAAATCAACTACGAGCCGCCCGAAGCGGCCAAGAACAAGGTCCTTTTCGAAAACCTGACGCCCCTGTTTCCCCGCGAGCGTTTCAAGCTGGAGCGGGGCAACGGCAGCACGGAAGATCTTACCGCCCGCCTGCTCGACCTGATCTCGCCGATCGGCAAGGGGCAGCGCGGTCTCATCGTCTCGCCGCCCAAGGCAGGCAAGACCATGATGTTGCAGAACATCGCCACGTCGATCGTATCGAACACGCCCGATGCGCACCTGATCATCCTGCTCATCGACGAACGGCCGGAAGAAGTCACCGAAATGGCGCGCTCCGTCTCCGCCGAGGTGATCTCATCGACCTTCGACGAGCCGGCGTCCCGGCACGTCCAGGTGGCCGAGATGGTGATCGAACGGGCCAAGCGCCTGGTCGAGCACAAGAAGGACGTCGTGATCCTGCTGGATTCGATCACCCGTCTGGCTCGCGCCTACAACACGGTTGTTCCCTCCTCGGGCAAGGTGCTGACCGGTGGCGTCGACGCCAATGCGCTGCAGAAGCCGAAGCGCTTCTTCGGAGCGGCGCGGAACGTGGAAGAGGGCGGCAGCCTGACGATCATCGCCACGGCGCTGATCGACACCGGATCGAAAATGGACGAGGTCATCTACGAGGAGTTCAAGGGCACCGGCAACATGGAGTGCCACCTCGATCGGCGCATCGCCGAGAAGCGGATCTATCCGGCTATCAACATCAATCGCTCGGGCACTCGCCGGGAGGAACTGCTCACCGACGAGGAGCAGCTGCAGAAGACCTGGATCCTGCGCAAGCTGATTCATCCTATGGACGAGCTCGCCTCCATCGAGTTCGTGCTCGACAAGCTCAAGGCCACCAAGACCAACGATCAATTCTTCAGCGCGATGAAGCGCTGAGTTCAGCGATGTTTCGCACGCCGGGCCCGCTCGGGGTAGAACGGCGGCTCACCTTCCGGGCGATTTCTGAAGCGGCGGTGCAGCCACAGGTATTGCTCCGGATGTTCCCGGATCCGTGATTCCATCCAGGCATTGACCCGCGTTGCGTCGGCGACGGCATCGCCGCTCGGAAAATCCGACCAGGGTTCCTCGACCACGATCCGGTAGCGTCCCGGGCCTACCCGCCAACCCCACACCGGAACAAGCGCCGCACCGGTCCGCCCGACAAGGTCGGCGGTGGCGGTCAGGGTCGCCGTCTGAATGCCGAAAAACGGCGCATAGACCGTGCCATAAGTGAAATTCAGATCGGGCCCATACATGACCCGCCCGCCCGCCTTGAGGCGCCGCATCACCGAGCGCATGTCCTTCTTCTCGATGGTTGCCGCCGCGTGGCTGCAGCGACCCTGGTCCAGGGCCGCCTCCAGGCCGGCGTCGGCATTGCGGCGGACCAGCATTGCCGCCGGCGGATCCAGTGCCTCGTTGAGCAGCCTGGCAATCAGTTCGACCGGCGTGAAATGGGCCATGAGCAGCAGCGATCCCCGGTCCGGATCGAGGTGTTCCAGGCCCTGGATCTCGGCCTGCGCGCCAAGCCGGCCCTTTGGCGCCCACAACGCCAGGGCGGTTTCCACCAATCCCATGCCCACGGCCTCGAAGGTGTTCCGTTCGAGCTCCCGGCGTTGTTGCGGGGTGAGTTCCGGAAAACAGGCGGCAAGGTTGATCCGGGTGATCAGACGTCGCTGCTTCATGAGCACGTGGGCGCCTCGGCCCAGAAATCGCCCGGCGGCCAGCGCCAGGGACGCGGGCAATCGGGACAGCATCCGCCCCAGGAAAAGGATCATCCGGGTCTTCCTGCGGCGCATGGCCGAGCTCAGCTCAGCGGATGGTCGATGGGGGGCAGGCCCAGTTCGGCGCGGCGCCGGTGCTCGTACAGCTTGGCGTACTTCAGGAACACGTAGCCGGCACCGATGACCGAGGCGATGAATCCAGCCCATCCATTCACGAACTGGCGCTTGCCCAGGTAGGTTTTCAGGAAGAAGAAGCCCGGGTAGAACACCATGCGCAGGCGAGCACCCCGGACACCGCGGGCAACTTTGTCCCTGACCAGGCCCGAGGAATAGCCGTTGATCTTGGCCACCTTGGTGTGGATGTCGGCTTCACCGTAATGGTGGAACGGCGCGTCCAGAAAGCGGACCGGGCCGTCGACTTCCGGTGCGGCATGCACCGGCATCTTCGAAATTCGGCCGCGCGTCTTGTCGAACAGCCGGAGATAGTCATTGAGGCGCGACTTCCGGGATTGCATGCGCCAGAACATCTGTTCGATTCGGGGCAGGCGATAGCCGGCTGCGTCCGGTTCCGAGGAAAGCAGGTTCGCAATGCGCTGCTGGGCGGACTCGGTCAGCGCCTCGTCCGCATCCAGAAGCAGCACCCAGCGATGCGTGGTCATTTCCAGGGCCGCCTGCTTCTGGGGGCCATAGCCCGCAAAGGCCTGCTGCTCCACCCGGCAGCCCAGGGAGCGCGCCAGTTCGACAGTTTCGTCCGTGCTGAACGAATCGAGGACCACCACCTCGTCCGCAAAGCCGACACTCTCGATGCACCGCCGCAGGGTGCTCCCATTGTTGTACGTGGTGATGAAGACCGATAGCTGCTGATGACTCATGAAGGCGGGCTCTCGTCACCGGATTGACCAAGACTGCCGGCATAAAGGGCCAGCAGCCACCAGAATACTATGGACCAGAAGGTCGAATAGAATGCCAGGTGGCTGTTGATCGGGAACAGCATCGCTGCCAGGCCTGCGGCGTAGGGGAGGGCCGCGCGGCGCGCGGTCCGATCGGCCCGGAGCCAGGCCCGAACGGCCACGGCAGCACCGATCAGCCATGCCAGCAACCCGATCAGGCCGGTTTCGGTCCAGAGTTCGAGGATCACCTGGTGGGCATGGTAGGCGCCCGTATCGTCCTCTGCGTTGAGCCACGGATCGTCACTCGCCGCGTAGTCGGGATAGGCGTAGCGGAAGCCCCGCACGCCGACGCCGTTCAACCAGTGGTCGGAGCCCATGGCCAGGGCGGTTTCCCAGATCGGCAGGCGCTGCGAGAGCGCGGTGTCCATGGCCTTCGCATCGCCCTCAAGGATCAGCATGGACCGGTCGATTCGCTGGCGAAAGGCGTCTGAGCCCTGGTAGGCGACCGTCGCAAACAGCGTGGTCACCGCCAGGATCGCAGCGATCAGGCGGCCGCCGCCGCGGCCCTCGCGAACCTCGACCAGCAGGTAGATCGCAGTCACGACGCCGAACATGATCCAGGCCGCCCGGGTGCCGATGAGGATGATTGCCGCCAGCAACAGTCCATAGACGCCGGCGAGCAGCCATCGGCGGCCGCTGCGCC
>JAWVZU010000093.1:0-12780 GCA_033722075.1 Lysobacterales bacterium | reverse complement strand
CGCCAGCTCGGGATGGGCCTGACCGCTGAAGATCATGACCCCGCTGATGGACATCATGCTATACCGCCCAAGATTCGACCGCCGACCCTCGGATCAGTCGTATACGCGCGTAAAATAATGGCTGGGCCGGCAGGACTCGAACCTGCGGATGCCGGGATCAAAACCCGGTGCCTTACCAACTTGGCTACGGCCAAGCACCTGAAAAACGCACGCGTGCAGGGACATGCCCCGCCCGACGGATCGCGAGGGCGCGTATTGTAGCCGCTGAGCGTCGGGAGTCAAACGAAACCGGAAGCCGGGCAGGATCCGGCTCAGCCGCGCTCCGGCAGCTGCCAGGACCGGATCAGCAGGCGCACCTCGTCCCCATCCCGCCGGGCAATGATCTTGCGCGGCAGCCACCGGTCGCCGAGCTGATGGTAACCCTCGATCGTGACCAGCCAGTCGTGCTGGCGAAAACTCTCGCTCCGGGAAGACGAGTCATCGACGGGAACGTGAGCCACGTCCGGCTGGGGGTTTCCCGTGACCCAGTGGGCCAGTGCGCGAACCGGGATGCGCCAGCCGGTGCGATGTTCCACCAGCTCGGAGACATCCCCGGCGCTTTGCACCTGCCCATCGCCGGTCTTGAGAACGGCCACGTCGGGTGTGACCTTCAGACGCCAGCTGCCGCGTCCCAACGCACCGTGGAATCGAAGCTCATCGTGCCCGGGGACGGCCAGCCCATGATCCCATTCGAGTTCGCCGCTGCCCCCGTCCCGACCGTTGGAGAGCGCCAGGCGCCCGGATAGCTGCCACTGATCCGGGGCGCGGAAAGTCTCCGGGCCGCCTTCGGGCGGCAGCGCCGCGCAGCCGGCCAGTGACAGCACCAGCGCGAGCCACGGGAGGCGGGCGCTCATTCAGCGAGCAGCCGTTCCCGGGTGGATAGCACCGGCTCGGCCTCGGGATCCCGCTCCAGGGCGTCGGCCCAGATCGAGCGAGCCTCTTCCTCGCGCCCCATGGCCCAAAGCACTTCTCCGAGGTGCGCGGCGATTTCCGGATCGAACTGCAGGTCGAGCGCGGCACGCAGGTATTCCAGGGCGAGATCCAGATTGCCGAGCTTGAAATGCACCCAACCCAGGGAGTCGACGATGGCCGGCTCTTCCGGGAGCTGGGCGTAGGCCTGCTCGATCAGGTCCAGCGCTTCCTCGAAACGATCGGTGCGGTCTGCCAGGGTATAGCCCAGTGCATTCAGCGCGTTGGGATCGTCGGGCCTGAGCTCCAGAACCCGGCGCAGGTCCTGCTCGGCCAGATCCACCAGGTCCATCGATTCGGCGTGCAGGGCGCGCGCGAACAGGAGATCCACGTTCTCCGGCAACAGTTCGATGCCGCGCCCGTACACGGAGAGCGCCGCCTCGGGCTCATCCGCATCCCGCAGGACCGCCGCCTCGGCAAGAAAGGCCCGGCCCGCGGTCGCGGCGTTCCCGTTCTGGAGCTTCTGCAGCATGAACCGGGCCCGGTCGCGCTCCCCCGCGCGGGCGAGCACGATGGCACTGCGCAGCTTCGCATCGTCCAGGTTCTTCCCGTCCTGCACGTTGCCGTAGAACTCGAGGATGCGCTCCGTCGGCAATTCCAGCAATTCCGCCAGCTGGCCCAGCAGATAGTACTTCTGGGCACCGTCCTCGGCCGGAAACGCGACCAGTTCCTCGAGCAGCTCGATGGCCCGTTCGCGGTCTTCCGCGGCTTCCGCATAGAGCGCCTTGCTGTACAGGTTGACCGCGGTCGGCTCCACCTGTTCGAGCTGGGCAAGTGCTGCCGCATACTCTCCTTCCTCGGCGAGGAGCGCGGCGTAGGATTGTCGGATCTGCTGGTCTTCCGGCGCCAGCTCGGTTGCCCGCTTCAGATCTTCGGCCGCAGCGTCCACGCGACCCAGCGAGTGACGCAACCGCCCGCGCCAGTGATACAGCTCGGCCTGCTCCGGGTTCAGCTGGATCTGCCGGCTGGCCAGCGCTTCGGCAACTTCGATCTCCCCCAGCTTCACCGCGAGGTCCCCGAACTGCTCGTAGAGCGCCGGGGAAATCGGCATGTCATGGACTTCAACGAGGCGCTGCAAGATTGCCGCAGCCGCGCCGCGGTCCGGCGCATTGTCGAGCATCTTCCCGACCGCCTGCCAGCGCGCAGGGTCGCTGCCGTCGCCGATCAGCGGCTGCACGTGGGTCCACGCGCGCTCCGCATCGCCCTTGCGCAGAAACAGGATCGCCGCATAGCGGTGCGGTTCCGCATCGTCCGGATCCAGTTCGATCCAGCGCTCCACACCCGCCAGCGTCAGGGCCTCGTCGTCAACGAAGGCCGCAACCTTCACCGCGCGCGCTGCGACTTCCGGGTCAGCCGACAGCTCGGCGGCCTTGCGGTAATAGTGGGCCGACTCCCGGTACTGCTCACGCTGGCCGAGGATCTCCGCGGCGCCCACGTAGTAGATGACGTCCGGATCGATGTGAGCCAGGGTTTCTTCCGCCGGGGTCTGGGGCACTTCGGCCACCACGTCCTCCGGGGGATCGTCGGCTACCGGTCCCGCCGCACAGCCGAGCAAGGCAAACAGCGCGACCGACGACACGATCGCCCGTACGAACAACTTTGAATTCAGGTCAAATTCCCGGGTTCTTGGGTTGATATGATGCACCATCAGTTATACTTGGTTTAGTTGGATTGTTGAAAAAAGACTCCGGTCACTTTTCAACGCGTCGGGTCCGGCAAATGGCCCTACCCGGTATACGGCGATCGGGCGTTTGCAGCGCCGGATCGTTGGCGATAGGTCCATGTATCGCGCCAGCAGGCCGTTTTACAACACCTGCCGGTCATTGAACACAGTCTGCAGGTTCAACAGTCAAAAATATGCAGCTACTGGCCGCTGGACTCAATCATAATACCGCGCCGGTCGGGCTTCGGGAGCAGATCTCCATCGGGCCCGACGAGACGCTGTATGCCCTGCGGGACCTGAAGTCATGCGCAGGCGTGGAGGAAGCGGCGATCCTCAGCACCTGCAATCGAACCGAACTCTATTGCCGGGTTGACCAGGCGGCGTCCACAAAGCCCATCGACTGGCTGCACGAGTACCGCTCCCTGGACAACGGGCGACTGGAGCCGTTTATCTATCGACACCAGCAGGCCGATGCAGTTCGCCACGTCCTTAGGGTCGCCTCGGGACTGGACTCGATGATCCTGGGCGAGCCCGAGATCCTCGGGCAGATGAAGAGCGCCTATCAGCTTGCCCGGGAAGCGGCCAGCCTGGACGCCGTGCTGGAACGATTGTTCCAGCACAGCTTTGCCACCGCCAAGCAGGTCCGCACCGATACGGCGATCGGCCGGGAACCCGTCTCGGTGGCTTTCGCCGCCGTCACCCTCGCCCGCCGGCTCTTCGGTACTTTCCACAACAAGACCGTCCTGCTGATCGGCGCCGGAGAGACCATCGAGCTGGCAGCCCGGCACCTCTGTGCCGACCGGGGCGTGGACCACCTGATTGTCGCCAACCGTTCCGATGGCCGGGCCCAGGAACTCGCCCGTCGCTTCGTCGGGACCGCGGTGTCCCTGGATGCGCTCCCGGACCAGCTCGGCAAGGCCGACCTGATCTTCTCTTCGACCGGGGCCCAGGAACGGATCGTGACCCTGGACATGATGCAGACGGCACTGAAGGGTCGGCGCCGCAAGCCGGTCTTCATCGTGGACCTGGCCGTGCCGCGCGATTTCGATGAGGCGATCGCGGAGCTGGAGGATATCTATCTCTACACGGTCGACGATCTCAAGGACGTGGTCGAGGCCGGCGAGCGGCATCGCCAGGCGGCAGCCGACCAGGCGAGCGACCTGATCGACCTCCAGGTCACCCAATACATGCGCTGGCTCAAGGCCCAGAGCGCCCTGTCACTGATCCGCGACTTCCGACGCGAAGCGGATGCGACCCGGGAAGACGTGCTGCAGAAGGCGCGCAACGACCTCGCCGCCGGCAAGGCAGCCGAACAGGTGGTCGAACAGCTCGCCCACCGCCTGACACAGCGGCTCCTCCATCCCACCAGTTCGTCCCTGCGCGCCGCCGGCGAAGCGGGCCGCTCGGACCTCCTCGAAGCGGCCCGGGAAATCCTGAAACTCCCCAAGGAATGAAATCCTCCATGCGCGAGAAGCTGCATCGGCTTGCCGAGCGGCACGAGGAAGTGGGGGCGCTCATGTCGGATCCCGAGATCATCTCCGACCAGGACCGCTACCGCGCATTGTCCCAGGAATACGCCCAGCTGGAACCCGTCGTGAAGACCCTGGCGAGTTTTTCCGAGGCGGAGTCCGCGGTCGACGACGCCGAGGAGATGCTCAAGGAATCTGATCCCGAGTTGCGCCAACTCGCCGAGGAGGAAATCGCCGCCAACCGCTCGCTGCTGGAGACGCTGGAAGAGAAACTCAAGGTCCTGCTACTGCCGCGGGATCCCCGTGACGACAGCAACATCTTCCTGGAGATCCGCGCCGGCACCGGCGGCGACGAGGCGGCGATCTTTGCCGGCGACCTGTTCCGCATGTATGCAAGGTATGCGGAAACGACGGGCTGGCAGCTGGAGGTCCTGAGTGCCCAATCCGGCGAGCACGGCGGGTACAAGGAGATCATCTGCCGGATCGTCGGATCCCGCGCCTACTCGCGGCTCAAGTTCGAGTCCGGGGTCCATCGGGTCCAGCGAGTCCCGGAGACCGAGTCCCAGGGGCGTATCCACACCTCCGCCTGCACCGTCGCGGTCCTGCCCGAGCTCGATGACGTGGAGGCCGTCGACCTGAATCCGGCCGAGTTGCGCATCGATACGTTTCGCTCTTCCGGCGCCGGCGGGCAGCACGTGAACACGACCGATTCGGCGGTGCGCATCACCCACCTGCCCACGGGCATCGTCGTGGAGTGCCAGGACGAGCGCTCCCAACACAAGAACAAGGCGCGGGCCATGAGCCTGCTGCAGGCCCGGCTGGTGGATCAGGAACGCGCCGATCAACAGGCCCAGCAATCGGCCGAACGGCGCGAACTGGTCGGCAGCGGTGACCGCTCGCAACGGATCCGGACCTACAACTTCCCCCAGGGCCGGGTGACCGACCACCGGATCAATCTGACGCTCTACAAGCTCGACGAAATCATCACTGGTGGATTGGATCAGGTGATCGACCCGCTGATCCAGGAGCACCAGGCGGATCTGCTGGCGGAACTGGCGGACTGACCATTACTGAAACCACCGGGGAGATCTGTCGTTTCCATAGGCTGTGCGGCTTAGAATGAACGGATGTCGGAATCATCACGCAAGCGGGCGGTCGTTCTGGTCGCGGACTCGCTGGGAATCGGGGCAACCGCGGACGCCGGGCGCTTTGGCGATTCGGGGGCTGATACCCTAGGCCACATCGCCGAGTTCTTCGCCGAAGATGACCGGTATCCGGAATTGAGCCTGCCCAATCTGGACCGTCTGGGCCTGCTTCGCGCCCATGCGGAAAGCTCAGGCACGCGGGCCCCGATCAGAGGTTCGGACAAACCCCCGGTCGGTGCCTGGGGCCATGCCGAGGAGCTTTCCAGCGGCAAGGACACGCCCAGCGGCCACTGGGAGATGGCCGGGGTGCCGGTGCTGTTCGACTGGGGCTATTTCCGGCAAGGCGAGGGCTGCTTTCCGCCGGAACTGCTGGAAGCACTGATTCATCGGGCAAACCTGCCCGGCGTGCTGGGCAATCGCCACAGCTCCGGCACCGTGATTCTGGATGCGCTGGGCGAGGAACACATGCGCACCGGCAAGCCGATTGTCTACACGTCCGCCGACAGCGTCTTTCAGATCGCGGCACACGAGGATGCTTTCGGCCTGGATCGCCTGTATCAGGTCTGCGAGATCGCGCGCGAACTGGTCGACGAGCTCAACATCGGGAGGGTCATTGCCAGGCCATTCATCGGCGAGTGCAAAGGCGCCTTTCAACGCACGGGCAATCGGCGCGACCTGGCCGTCGAACCACCGGCCGACACCATCCTCGATCGCCTGACGGAAGCCGGTGGCGAAGTCATTTCAGTGGGCAAGATCGCCGACATCTTCGCCCACCGGGGTATTGGTCGGAAACTGAAGGCCGACGGCATCGATGGGCTTTTCAACGCCACCATGGGCGCTCTGAAGTCTGCAGGAAATCGGTCTCTCGTGTTTACCAACTTCGTCGACTTCGATTCGCATTACGGACATCGTCGCGACACCGTCGGCTACGGCCGGGCCCTCGAGCGGCTTGACCGAAGAATTCCGGAGCTGCTGGCAGCGCTGGGACCGGGCGACCTGCTCATCCTGACCGCAGACCACGGTTGCGACCCGACCTGGCCGGGGTCGGATCACACGCGGGAACACGTACCGATCCTGGCCTATGGCGACGGGATCGCCCCGCGCTCCCTCGGCAAGCGGCGTACCTTTGCGGACATCGGCCAAAGTATCGCAGAACATTTTGTCCTGAAATCAATGGATTACGGTGTATCTTTCCTGTGAATCCCACGATGTCGCCAGCCGGTCGATGGCCTATAATGTCCGGAACTTTTCGAATGCCGATCCCAAACCATGCGTAGCGTGACCGTTGACCGCGTGATGGCGGAGGCCCGAGCCGCCTCCTTTACCCGCAGGTCCATCAAGGAAGAGGCAAAGCTGCAGGGGTTGTGCATGGCGCTGTCCATGACGGACCTGACGACCCTGGAGGGCAAGGATTCCCGGCAGCGTATCGCAGCCCTGTGCCGTAAGGCGCGGCTGCCGGCGGCCGACATGCGCGACTTGCCCCACGTTGCCGCGGTCTGTGTATACCCGAACCATGTCTCGCTTGCCGCGGAGCTGCTGGCGGGCAGCGGGATACACATCGCGAGCGTGGCCACCTCGTTCCCCAGCGGCCAGTCGCCTCTCGAGCTGCGGCTCGAGGAGGTACGCGATGTCGTGGAGTTCGGTGCCGACGAAGTCGATATGGTCATCAATCGTGGTGCCTTCCTGGCCGGGGATTACGCCACCGTGCAGCGGGAGATCGAAGCCATCAAGGAGGCTTGCGGAGACGCGCACCTCAAGGTGATCCTGGAAACCGGCGAACTGGAGACCTTCGACAAGATCCGCCTGGCCAGCGACCTGGCGATCGAAGCCGGGGCCGATTTCATCAAGACCAGCACGGGCAAGATCCAGCCTGCTGCGACCATGCCGGTTGTGCTGGTCATGCTGGAGTCGATCCGAGACCATTATCTGGCCACGGGGCGCAAGATCGGTATGAAGCCGGCCGGGGGAATCAGTACCGCAAAACTCGCGCTGCACTACCTGGTCATGGTGAAGGAGACGCTGGGCGACGACTGGCTGACACCGGACCTGTTTCGTTTTGGGGCCTCTTCCCTGGTCAACGATCTGGTCCGCCAGATTCGCTGGAAGCGAACCGGGAGTTATACCGCAAACTACGACGTTTCAATCGGATAAGCGAATGGCTGAATCTCTGAAGTTTGACCACAAATGGGACTATGCGCCGGCGCCCGAACGCGCGCCGGTGGAAATTGCCGACCGTTATGGGCTGTTCATCGATGGCGCTTTCGTGGAGCCGGCGAGCGGGAAATGGGAAGCCACCATCAACCCAGCCACCGAAGAGCCGTTGGCCGAGATTGCCGTGGCCGACCAGACCGATGTCGAAAAGGCTGTCGCCGCGGCTCGCAAGGCGTTGCCGGGCTGGGCGAGCTTGGCGGGTTCCGAACGAGCCAAGTACCTGTTTCGGATTGCGCGTCGGATCCAGGAACGCTCCCGTGAACTGGCGATCCTGGAGACCATGGACGGGGGCAAGCCGATCAAGGAATCCCGGGACGCGGACCTCCCGGAGGTCGCCAAGCATTACTTCTATCACGCGGGCTGGGCGGACAAGCTGGAATACGCGTTTGCCGGCCGCCGGGCGAGGCCGGTTGGCGTTTGCGGCCAGATCATTCCCTGGAATTTCCCTCTGCTCATGGCGGCCTGGAAGATTGCGCCCGCGCTGGCCTGCGGGAACACGGTGGTCCTCAAACCGGCCGAGACGACTTCCCTGACAGCCTTGCGGCTGGCGGAGATTTTCGAAGAAGTCGGCCTGCCGCCCGGGGTAGCCAACATCGTCACCGGGGCCGGCGATACGGGCACGGCGCTGGCCGGAAGCGATATCGACAAGCTGGCTTTCACGGGCAGTACGGAAGTGGGCAAGCTCCTGGCGCGACAGCTGGCAGGCACGGGCAAGAAACTGACCCTGGAGCTGGGCGGAAAATCACCGCATATCATTTTTGACGATGCCAGCATCGACCAGGCCGTGGAAGGGATCATCAGCGGCATCTATTTCAATCAGGGGCATGTGTGCTGCGCCGGGTCGCGCCTGTTCGTCCAGGAATCGATCCTCGACCAGGTCCTGGCGAAGCTGGACATCCGCCTGGCATCCCTTCGGGTCGGCGATCCGCTGGACAAGAATACGGATCTGGGCGCGATCAATTCCGCCATGCAGCTGGAAAAGATCGAGGCGTACCGGAAGATCGGCGCGGAGGAAGGCGCCACCTTGCACGATCCGCACTCCGGGGCACTCCCCGAGCGCGGATACTGGTCCCGACCGTGCTATTTCTCTGACGTCCAGCCTGCCCACCGACTGGCACGCGAGGAAATCTTCGGCCCGGTGCTGGCAGTAATGAGTTTCCGCACCCCCGAGGAAGCCCTGTCCCGAGCCAACAATACGCCCTACGGCCTGGCCGCGGGGGTGTGGACCGACAAGGGCTCGAAGATCTTCGAGATCGCCGCGGGCCTGAAGGCCGGTGTCATCTGGTGCAATACCTACAATCAATTCGATGCGACATCTCCATTCGGAGGATTTCGTGAATCCGGGTTTGGTCGGGAAGGCGGTCGGCAGGGGCTGCGCGCTTACGTGGAGTTGAGCTGATGGCGAATCGTCTGCGGGTCCTGAAGACCTACAAGCTTTATATCGGAGGAAAGTTTCCCCGGACCGAGTCCGGGCGCACCCTCAAGGTCCGGGACAGCGACGGCGAACTCGTGGCCCACGTCTGCAAGGCCTCGCGCAAGGATCTTCGAGATGCGGTGGGGGCCGCGCAGGCGGCGCAACCCGGCTGGGCGGCACGCACGGCCTACAATCGTGGGCAGGTTTTGTACCGCATGGCCGAGATGCTGGAGGGCAAGGCTGCCGAGTTCTCCGGGCTCCTGGGTGCGACGACGGGCAGCGGGAAGAAGTCCGCGGTCGAAGAGGTCGAACGTGCCATCGAGCGGTTGGTGTGTTTTGCCGGCTGGTCCGACAAGTACACTCAGGTCCTTGGTGGCCACAATCCGGTGGCCGGGCCATTCTACAACTTCACGATTCCAGAGCCGACCGGAGTCATCGGGATCATTGCGCCGGACGAGCAGCCGTTGCTGGGGCTGATCTCCCTGCTGGCGCCGGTTCTGTGCTCGGGGAACGCGGTCGTCGCCCTCGGATCGGACGAGAGCCCCCTGGCGACAGCGGTACTTGGCGAGGTCTGCGCAACGTCGGATGTCCCATCCGGGGTCGTCAACCTGCTGTCCGGTGAGCGGCAAGAACTGGTGGAAGTGCTGGCCAGGCACCGTGACGTGCAGGGGATTCACGCGGCGGGCATGGGAACGGAAGCGCGGGCTACGCTGGAGGCCGGCGCCGGCGAGAACATGAAGCGCGTGACGGTCAGAAACCTCTCCGGCAAGGATTGGTATGACGATTCCGAGTGCCATTCGCCTTACTGGATCGAACCATTTGTCGAATACAAGACGATCTGGCATCCCAGCGCCCCCTGACCCCGGTCCAACATCACAGGATGGGCAGGCCGTTGCCCCGGCGGATATGCGCTATTTCGTCAGCCAAATTGACGCCTACGGCTTTGCGACGGGAGCGGTAGAGGTTGTCGGCATCGATCGCGGGTCTCTGTGAACCGCCGTGCATCAAACCGAAGAGGCCTGACAAGACACAGAGCCGAACTATGTCGACACCACATATCAAAGCCGAACGAGGGGATTTTGCGGAGCTGGTGCTATTGCCCGGCGACCCGCTGCGCGCGGAGGATATTGCCAAGCGGTTTTTCGACGATCCGGTCCAGGTCAATGCGGTCCGCAACATGTACGGGTTTACCGGGACCTACAAGGGCCATCGCGTATCCGTCATTGGCTCCGGCATGGGCATCCCATCGCTCCTGATCTACGTCACCGAGCTGGTTCGAGAGTTCGACGTCAAGCGGATTGTCCGGGTCGGAACCTGCGGGTCGGTCTCCGCCCGTCTGGACATCGGCGATCTTTTTCTGGCCTGCGGAGCGGGCACCGATTCCAGTGTCAATCGAATCCGTTTCAAGGGTTACGACCTGGGAGCAACCGCAAGCTTCGACCTGCTCCACCGAGCTTACGAGGAAGCTGGCCGGCAGGGGATTCCCATCCAGGTCGGCAATGTGTTTTCAACCGACCTCTTCTATTCCGCAGACCCGGACCTGGTCGAGTTGCTGAACGAGTTTGGTTACCTCGGGGTGGAGATGGAATCGGCGGGCCTTTATGGATTAGCCATGAGGGAGGGTTTTCAGGCCTTGACCGTCCTGTCCGCGAGCGACCACCTCCTGCAGCAGAAGTCCATTTCTTCGGAAGCCCGTGCTCGAGGTCCCGAACAGGCCTTGCGAATCGTCCTCGACGGGTTGCTTCCCGCCTGAACGCACGCGGACGGTCGGCTTCGCAGAGCTCGGCAGACCACCGGTGATTGCTGCGCCCAGATGCTAGCCGGTGGTGAACCGCTCGGGTCGCGGGTCCGGCTCGGCCGGCTCTGCGCTGACGTCGCTGACCGATGCGGCCGGCGATCCCTGCCAGAGCCATTGCTCTATTTGATCGAGGGCTCCGGCATCCCCGCAGGCAAGCACCTCGACGCGTCCGTCAGGCAGGTTGATAGCGTGGCCCGTCAGGCCCAGGGAACGCGCCTGCTTCTGGGTGGAAGCGCGAAAGAACACGCCCTGGACCCGGCCGGATACGAGGAACTTGCGGCATTCAGTCATCGGTCGGCTCGCCGTCGATGAAGTTCTCTATGTCATGGCGCTCGACCGGCCCCAGGAAAGTCTCGGCCCTGCGTCCGGACGGATCGACGATGACGGTGGTCGGCAGCACGCGAGGCACGCCGAAGGTATCCGGCGGCTCATAGACATCGATGAGCGCGATCGGATAGGTCGCCGGGTAATCGACCAGGAAGGCCTTGATTTCTTCCGGTCCGACCTCTTCGAAGGCCAGGCCGATTACCGTCACGTCGTCGCGCTCACGATGGATCGCGTCCAAGAAGGGAATCTCCTTGCGGCACGGCTTGCACCAGGTCGCCCAGAAGTTCACCACAACCCACTGGTTCCGGTAATCGGCCATATCGATCACCATCCCGTTGATGTCGCCGATCGAGAACTCGATCGGTTCCGCCGGCGACTCCTCGGCACCCGCCGCCGTTGCGAGCAGCAGCACCATCGCGCCCGGCAACCGCCTGAAGAATTCAACCAAGTCCCTGCTCCTTGTTCATGCACGCTGGTCCGATGAGACCGGCTCGTCCTCCGGTTGCTTGCGTTCCTCGCCGATGCCGCCGGCGTAGAACGTCGCGAGCGAGCGGTTGTCCAGCTTGCCCATGGCCTCGTCGACGTCCTGTAGAGCCTCGTGCAGACGCCTGATCCAGGGATCGTCCTCGTCGGCCAGACTGCGGGCGTCGCTGCGCGGCCACACGTAGCGACCGGTGCGATAGAGGTCAGCCAGTGACAACTGGGACAGATCGCGCACCAGCACCCAATCCCCATCCTCGTCACGCCGCACGATGTCGGCACCGCGCAGGTTTTCAAGGAGGTCCATGATTTCCTGCGAGGTTGCCGGCTCGGACTGTACGAGCTGCCCTTCCTCGAGACTTGCCCCGGTCTTCTGCGCCTCCCAGAGGCGCCCGACCAGGCGGTAGAGGAGCACGAACCGCTCGCGTGCGGGCCATACGTCGCCAGCCGCCGCGTCCCGGTCGAAGGTGCTCAGGGCAGCGCACAGGGAGGCGCCCAGCAGGATGATCGACCAGGACAGGTAGATCCACACCAGGAAGATCGGAATCGCGGCCAGCGCCCCGTAGATGGCGGTGTAGCTGCCGGTTCCGGCGACGAACAGGCCGAACAGCTTCTTGGCTATCTCGAACATCAGGGCCGCCACGACGGCGCCGATCAGCGCGTGCCGCAGAGGCACCTTGCGATTCGGGATCGCCGCGTAGGTGAGGAAGAAAGCCAGCCCGGCCACCAGAAACGGCGTGATGCTCTGGAGTACCCCGGCCATGAACCCGACGGTGCGAACGTCCGCGATGAACCTCAGCGAGAAGAAATAGGAACTCAGCGCGAGGCTCGCCCCCAGAAGGATGGGGCCCAGGGTGAGCGACGCCCAGTAGATGAGAAAGCGGCTGACCCAGCTGCGCTCGGTGCGTACGCCGAAGATCCGATTGATTGTGGCCTCGATGTTGTGCATCAGGATGATCGACGTGGCCACCAGGAAGATTCCCATTGCCGCGGTCAGGCCCTTGGCGTTGGCGATCAGCTCGTTGATCTTGTCCTGGATCGTGTCGCGGGCTGCAGGTACGAAATTGCGAAACAGGAAATCCTGGATCTGCTCGTTCCAGCTCTCGGCCCCCGGTAGCGCCGCGACCATGGAGACGATGACCGTAGTGAGAGGCACCAGCGACAGCAGCGTCGCATAGGTGAGCATGCCCGCCGAGGTGAAGCATTCATCCAGGTTGAACTGTCGGGCGACATGGCGTGACAGCGCAACGACGCGGTCGGAATCG
>JAWVZU010000092.1:0-12795 GCA_033722075.1 Lysobacterales bacterium | reverse complement strand
GTACTCGTAGCCGACTGCGAAGCCCAGCGGGCCTGCGGGCAGCTCGAACAGCTCACCGGTCAGGTTGGCGGTGTAGTTGGTCAGCTCGTTGCCGAAGGTGTCCTTCGAAACGAAGGTGATGTAGTCCAGCATCGCCTGGGTCATGGAACCCGGATCGCCGGCATCCGGGTTCGGATTGCCGGGAATGCCGCCGAAGACGTTCAGCGGTACGCAACCGGCAATCGTGCCGTTCACGCAGTCATTGGACAGCGCGTCACGAACGCGAGCGACATTGATCAGGCCGAAGTTCGTGTCTTCCCGCTCGATCTCACCGTAGACGTAGTTCATATCCCAGTCGAAGTACCGGTCCCACAGCTCGAAGCTGCCCTCGAAGCCGAGGCCGAAGCGGTAGCTGTCGACGTCCTGGTTGAACACCCGCGGACCGTTCTCGATCATCCGACGGCCGAGCAGCCAGCTGGAAGCCAGCAGGTCGACGCCAAACGGGTTGAACGGGTTCTGGGCACCGACGCCAACATTGGCGGCCAGGTTGGAGCCAAACAGACCGAGGAACAGCGGGGTCGGGGCCAGCAGCTGGTCCGACTCGCGACGGTTGTAGGAAGCCTCCACTGCCATGCGGACGTCGTCGGTGACGTCGTAGGTGCCCTGGGTGAAAAAGTTGGTCCGCGTCTGCGGGGTCAACAGGTAGTTGTCCGGGGCAAAGTTGAACCGGTCATCGCCGTCACCCGGCGCGCCGAACGAGTAATCCCCCGGACGGAATGCCGAAGGATCACAGGGCGGCTGCTGGCCGTTGGGGCCACTGCACACCTGCGCGCCCGGATCGGTGGTCAGCGCGAAGCTGCCCAGCACGGCGGCGCCGAAACGACCCTGGGGCGGACCCGAGGAACCGAAGGCGGTACCGGTGCCGAACTGCGGCTCGGCCGAAATCCGACGGTCGCCGGCAAACACGGCTTCGTTCTTGACGTAGGAAGCCGAGAAGAAAACGGAACCGCGATCCGAAGTCGTACCGACCGAGAAGTCGTACGCCTGGATCTCGCCGTCGTTCTCCGACTCGAACTGGCCGATGTAGGCATTCGCCTGCAGCCCTTCGAAGTCGTCCCGGGTGATGATGTTGACCACGCCCGAGATGGCGTCCGAACCGTAGATCGAGGACGCACCGTCCTTCAGGATCTCGATCCGCTTGACCACGGCGACCGGGAAGTTGTTCAGGTCGACCTGGCCGGTCAGGTTGGAGGTGAAGCGGCGGCCGTTCAGGAGAACCAGCAGGCGGTTGGTGCCCAGGTTCCTGAGGTCGAGACGGGTCTCCCCGTTACCACCGTTGTTGAACTGAGTGTTCAGTGCGGAACCTGCGATAGGCAGGTCCTGGAGCAGATCACCGACCGAGGTCAACCCGGTCCGCTCGATCTCCTCACGCTGAATCACGAATACCGGAGACGCACTTTCGATATCGGCGCGCTTGATGCGCGAGCCGGTTACCTCGATGCGATCCAGTTCTGCCGTGTCTTCATCCTGATCCTGGGCCAGGACGCTTGTTGCGCCCAGCCCGAGCATCGCGGATGCCGACGCCAGCAGAGAGTAGTGAATTGCTCTTGCTAACGATTGGCGTTTCATTGTCTTGCTTGTCCTCTTGCGAGTTTTTTGTGCGCTACATTGCGCCGACAAGAAGTTATTAAATATTCGTTAACCGGAAGGTGCGGAAACTGCCCGCAGGCGTGGCAAAAGTTGTCATTTACGAAAGATTTCGTTGAGAAGAGCAAGATGGGCAACAAGACTTGGGCAGGTTGCTTGCCAATTCCCGTTCGCCGGTGGTTCCCGCATGAACGAAAAACCGGAGAGGATCGCTTTCCGGTACGGGTCACCTGTCACTGAGATGGGGCCGGGCAGGTGTGTGCACCTTGCCACCGCCGGACCCCTCCAAGCGAGATCATTGTACGCAACTCCTTGAAAAATATATAAAACACCCAATATAAAAAAGTGTTACCCGGGAAGTGATTGCTGCGAATGCAACGCATTGCGCAGCGGCTTCCTGTTCCGTCAAAACCAACGAGGAGCTATGCAGCTTAGGACAAGCAAAAAGTTATTGACTCTGGCCATCGCCGGCCTGCTGGCCGCGCCGGCCGCCGTGCAGGCAACGGATGTCGATAACCCGTACCTGAAGGCGGACGACAGCTGGATCAGCATCAGCGGAACGGTGGATACGGTCATGCCTGATCGCTTCGTTCTGGACTATGGCGAGGGCGTCATCACGGTCGAAATGGACGACTGGGACAATGACGCCGATGCCTACAAGGTCGTGAAGGGCGACGAGGTGACCGTCTACGGTGCGATTGACGATGATCTCTTCGAGACCACGACAATCGAAGCAAGCAGCGTTTACGTGGATGGTTTGAATACCTATTTCTACGCCAGCGCCGCTGATGAAGAAGACGCCTTTGTTACCATCACCACGCCGGTGGTCCACGCTTCCACCGTGGCCCAAGGTACGGTGACGGACGTGTCCGATGATCAGTTCACGGTTGATGCGGGCATCAAGGATTTTGTCGTGGACGTATCCACGATGTCCTATGACCCACTCGACGATACCGGCTTTCAGAAGATTGATGTCGGTGACCGTGTCAGTGTCAGCGGCGACATGACCGAGGCATTCTTCGACCAGCGGACCCTCATGGCCGAGTCGGTCATCGAGCTGTCCCACGATGACTCAGATACCTCATAAGCAAAACCCGGCAACGCAATGAGCCTCTCAGGCTCTTTTGGCCCCGATCCCCCGATCGGGGCTTTTTTGTGGGTCCTCCTCAGCGCGGCCTCTGCTATTCTTCCTGCGTTGATTCGGGGAGCTAGCGCAACGTGGAATGGGTGTTTTTTGCGATCATCGCCGCCGCGGCGCTCTATATGGTCGTGGTCTTCAACGGACTGGTGCGGGCCCGCAACCTCGTGTCGGCGGGCTGGGCCGATGTCGACGTCCAACTGCAGCGCCGCCATGATCTGGTGCCCCGACTGGTCAAGGTCGTCGCGGCCTACGCCGACCATGAAAAGGAAACGCTGGAAGCCGTAACCGCCCAGCGTAACGAGGCGATCAAGGCGCAGGAAATCGCCGAGAAATCCCGCCGTGAAGCCGAACTGGATCAATCCATCCATCGCCTCATCGCCCTTGCTGAGGCCTACCCGGATCTCAAGGCCGGCGAGAACTTCGAGCGTCTCCAGCAGGACCTGGTGGAGATTGAAGACGACCTGCAGTACGCGCGGCGCTTCTACAACGGCGCCGTCCGCGACTACAACATCCGGGTCGAGCGGTTCCCCGATCTCCTCGCAGCCCAGGCATTTCAGTTCGAGCAGGCGGATTTCTTCCAGGCCGAAGACCAGGCCCGCAGCGCACCCCGACTTGGAGATCAACCATGATTCGCATTCTCCTCGTCGGCCTGCTGCTCGTCGCCCAGAATGCTTTCGGTGCGGAAGAGATCCTTCGCTTCGTCAGCGACATCCAGGTCAACGCCGACGCTTCCGTGACGGTGACCGAAACCATCACGGTCAGGGCCGAGGGACGCGAGATCAAGCGCGGCATCTACCGTGATTTTCCGACCGATTACCAGGACGCCAACGGTCGGCAGGTTCGAGTCAGCTTCGACGTGATCAGCACCAAACGCGACGGCAATCCGGAGCCGAATTTCCAGCAGCGCCAGGGCAACGGTGTGCGGCTTTACCTGGGTTCCCGGAACGTCTACCTCGACTCAGGAACCTACACCTATGAAATCGTCTACCGCTCCATGGGGCAGATGGGATTCTTCGAGGGCTACGACGAGATCTACTGGAACGCCACCGGCAACGGCTGGATCTTCCCGATTCTCGAGGCCGTCGCGACGGTCCGTCTTCCCGGCGCCGTTCCCGAAGATCAGCTGAGGATCGCCGCCTACACCGGACCGCAGGGCAGCCGGGGCCAGGCCTTCGAGGTTGATGTCGTGGAACCGGGCGTGGTGCGCTTTGCAACGACCGACCGGCTGGGCCCCCGCGAAGGACTCACCGTGGCGGTTGGTTTCCCCAAGGGGCTGGTGGAGAAACCGGCTCAGCCGGTGGAAGCGCCGCGCGCCTATCAGGAACCAGCCGGGCCCGCTCCCTGGCGCTATGCGGTGGCTCCGTGGGCGCTGCTGTTCGCGGTGCTGGGCGTTATCGCCTACTACTTCAGAGCCTGGCGCCGCGTCGGCGTGGATCCCAAGCCGGGCGTGATCATCCCTCGTTATGAGGCACCCGACGGACTTTCACCGGCGGCACTTCGCTACATCCGCCGGATGAAGTACGACGCGACCTGCATGGCGGCGGCACTGGTCAATCTCGCCGTCAAGGGTGCCCTCACCATTCAGCAGAAGCGCTGGTTCTTCAGCCGCAAGTTCTCCATCACGCGGATCAATCATGCAGGCATCGACTTTGCACCCGGGGAACGCGCGGTCTATGACAAGTTGCTGGGAAGCGACCATACCTTCGAGTTCGACGACGACAACTACCGCACCGTGCAGGCCGCCTTGCGGGCCCATGAAAAGTCCCTGGAGCGGGAGCACCAGAAACGCAATTTCAAGTTCAACGAGAACGAGGTCGGCATTGGTGCTCTGATCTCGGTCCTCGTCGTTGTTTTCCTGTTCTTCCTCGGCGGAATCCTGTTCGCGGTCGCCGCAGCCGTTCCCCTGTTGCTGGTCAACCTGCTGTTCATGTGGCTGCTCAAGGCACCGACCGCCGCCGGACGCGAAAGGATGGACCAGATCGAGGGGCTCAGGCTATACCTCGGTGTCGCCGAGAAGGACACGTTTGCCAATATGGACCGGCCAAAGACCCTGGAAGAGTTCGAGCGCCTGCTGCCCTACGCGGTCGCCCTGGATTGCGCCAGCACCTGGGTGGACCAGTTCGAGGACGTGCTTGAAGCACTGGAAGCCGCCGGGGAGCTGGAACGTCGCAACTGGATGAGCGGCACGGGGCGGGTCACGGCAAGCGATATCACGAAGAGTGTGGACGGACTCGCCTCGGGCTTCACCGGCTCCATCGCCTCGTCTTCCAGCCCACCCGGCTCATCGTCGGGATCCGGCGGCGGGGGCTCCTCCGGCGGCGGCGGAGGCGGTGGTGGTGGCGGTGGCTGGTAGAGCGCGCTCGCGAAAGCTTTGAGCAGTAACCATGAAGACTTGAAGGCTTGAAGTTTGAGGGGGAAGGGACTGACGCACGCTTGAGCTGGCTCGTCGTGCAGTCCTATCCAGGGTCACAGCACCTTTCAGTTTGATGCGTCATTTTCAGGGATTTCCTGGTTTCATGGTTCCCGTTGTAGCACGGCGAAGCCGCCTTCCGCGTTTGTCTTAATGACTTCAGGCCTTCATGGTTCCGCTTTTGCTCTCAGATGTTCCTCCAGCTGCGAGCGGATCTCCGGTGGAATGGGCGCGGGCTGCTGGCCGGCATAGTCGAAATGCACCAGTACGGTGTTGGCGGAGGCTACGGGCAGGCCTGCCTGGAACGCCTCCTGAACGACGACCAGGGAAGTCGTGCCCACGCCGGCGACCGCGGTTTCGATTCGGACCGGCGCGTCGTGTCGAATCTGCCCGTGCAGCTCGATTTCATACTTCTTCAGGATCAGGTTCCAGGCCGCCAGCGATTCATCGGCGTTGAAGATTCGAAACAGTTCGCGTCGGGCTTCCTCGAACCAGGCAGGGAGCACGGTGTTGTTGATGTGTCCCAGCCCATCGGTCTCGGACAGCCGCGGTTGCAGCTCGAACTCAAACATCCGGAGTCCGTTCCATCCGGCGCTTCAGATTGGCAAGCGCGATCCGCGACTTCTCGGCCATCCGCTTCTTCAGGAACGGCATCAGCAGCGCAGTGGGGCCCGTCGCCTCGTAGGTCAGGGTGCGGGTAAAGCGCGTTCCCTGCTCGATGGGCTCGAACGCATACTGGATCATGAGCCAGCCGTCGCGGGTCTCGCCACGAACCTGCCAGGACTCTTCCGGTTCGGCCACGAGCACCCGATAAGTGGTCTGGCGCCGCATCCGAAACGGCAACGGCGAGAAGGGCTGCAGCTCGATCACCTCGGTAAACGTATCTCCGACTTCCAGCTTGCTCGCTTCGGAACCTGCCGAGCGGGAGCTGGGATGCCACTCATGCCAGTGCCACGGCTGGGAAACATATTCGTAGAGCGCCTTCGGCGTACAGCCGATTTCGATGATGTTGGTTTCACTGGTGGGCATCGGCCCTACAACAGCCTGGTGCCCAGTGGAACCCGTTTGTCGGGAACGCACAATACGACCTGGTCGTTCTCGTCATGGAAGCCGGTCACCAGGCATTGCGATCGAATCGGACCGATCTGCTTGGGCGGGAAATTGACCACGGCGACGACCTGCCGGCCGACGAGGTCATCGGGCTCATAGTGATCGGTGATCTGGGCGCTGGACTTCAGGACGCCAAGCTCTTCTCCGAAATCGACCTTGAGAATATAGGCCGGTTTGCGCGCCTCGGGAAAGGGTTCGGCTGCCACGATTCGCCCGACCCGCAATTCAACTCGCAGAAAGTCGTCGAAGTTGATCTCGTCGGTCATAGCGGCCGCACCTGGTTGTTCGGACCCGGGGTGGCATAGACGATCTGGGCGGGCTCCAGGATCTCGACGCGGTGCCAGACGCCCTGCGGGACGACGAGGCCATCGCCCGGGTACATGATGGTCTCCTCCACCGGTTCTGATTCCAACACCACCCGGGCCTTACCGGAAATCAAATAAAGGACCTCGTCACCGTCAGGGTGCATTTCACCACCGTGCGGCGCGCTCTCGCTCATGCTTGCGATACCGATCGTCAGGCCGTTCACCGGGATGCCGGGATCTGCCGCGGCCGGCATCACGCTGGCGACCAGATCCCGGGACATCCCAACCGTCTCGGCGGAAGGATCAAAGGCGCGGAGTGTTGTCATCAGGATCCCCCAGTTTCAGGTTCAGGACGCATCATAGCCGAAGACCGCGGTTCGCTCAGGCGCCCGGAACCGGTATCCTGAAGCTCTGGCCGCCATGGGGGAGCGCAGTGTCCGACCTTGAACCCGAACTGGAAGACGAAGTTCGGCGTCTTCTCCTCGAGGGTCGCACGATCGACGCCATCAAGCGGCTGCGAGAAGCTACCGGCATGAGCCTGGCCGACGCCAAGGCGCTTGCTGAAGATCCCGATCTGCGCAGTCGTCACGTACCGACCGCCGGTCCGGGCAAGGGCCTGAGCGCACGGGTTCAGGGATTGCTCCGGCAGGGTCAGACAGTGGACGCGGTGAAGGCGCTCCGGGAGGAACGCGGCATGGGTCTCAAGGACGCCCATGACGAGGTGCAGGCCTACCTCGACCGGCACCCCGAGATTCGTCGCCTCAATCCCCGCTCGCGCGCAGGCCCAATGGTCATCGCGGCGGTCTTTATAGTGGCCGCGCTGCTCGCCTGGTTCCTGGTTCGAGGCTAGCCCGTACGGAGGTTCATCCGGCAGGTTGCTGGAAGCGCTTGCTAGCTCTCTTCCGGTCTGGCGGTGGGGCCGAAGCGCTTGTAACGCTCCAGCCACTCGCGGCCGGAGATGAATGACTTGAGCGCGTCGGACTCGACTTCGAGTTCCTGGATACGAGTCTTGACCACGTCGCCGATACTGATGATGCCAACGAGTTTCCCGTGGTCGACGACCGGCAGATGGCGCACCCGGCGATCGGTCATGCAGGCCAGGATCTGCTCCATGTTGTCGTCCGGATGGCAGACGAGGACGTTACTGGTCATGATCTCGGTGACCGGCTCATCGAGAATCTCCGGGCCGACTTCCGACAGACCGGTGACGATATCGCGCTCCGAGACCACTCCGGCAATTTCCCCGTCTTCGGTGAGGGCCAGTACGCTGCCGATCCGGTTCTTTCGCAGCAGGTTGGCCGTTTCAATAACGGTCGTTTCCGGCCGCACGGAGATGATGTCAAAGCCCTTGTGCTTGAGGATGTTCTCGACGGTGACCTCGTAGATCCACTCCCGGGCGTGAATGCGCCGAACCCAGTTGTCCATGAGCTCGGTGCAGGTTTCCCGGAATCGCTTGCGAAAGCGGAAGCGGTCTCGAATACGCCCCAGCAGCCCATAGCGATACTGGTATTCGTAGCGGGTCCGGATGATGGTGGTGTTGCGTTCTCCGGCCTCGACGCTCCAGGTGAACTCCATGGAGGAAAAGGTAAAGGGATAGTGGCTGGTATCCACCCGCATGGTGTAGGACTTGCCGTCTTCCCAGGCAATGCACTCCTCGATCCAGGAGTCGCCCCGGCGATCGTAAACCCGACGCTTGAGGCCAACGCCTTCGCCTTCGCCCTCGAGAATCTCGACCTTGCTGATGTGTGGAGCGACTTTGGCCAAGCCGGCGACATCGGAAATGATGTCCCACACCAGTTCCGGATGGGCCTTGATGCGCCTTTCGAGCTTGTAGACTGGCATACCCGCTATCTCCCGAACCGGCAATATATCACTTGCGGCGTTTGCGACGCTCTTCGCGGCGCCGGTGGCGGGCAGCCAGCTCTTCCCGCTCCTGGGCCAGACGGCGTTCGCGCTGCTCGAAGCGTTCCCGGGCCCGCTCCGACTTCTGACGCTCCCATTCCCGCCTCCAGATGTCCGCCTTGGCATCGCGAAAGGTCTGGGCGAGCGGAATATGGCTCGGGCAAACCAGGTCGCAGCAGCCGCACTCGATACAGTCGAAGATGCTGTAGTCCTGCACGCGGTCGAGTTTGTCTGCCTTGGCATACCAGTGAAGTTGCTGCGGCAACAGGCTCGCCGGGCAGACCAGGGCACAATTGCTGCAGCGGATGCAGGGCAGCTCGTCGTCCAGGGTTCGGAGTTCCTGCGAGGGCAGCGCGAGGATGCAGTTGCAGCCCTTGACCACCGGCACCTCGTCGCTGCTCAGAGCAATCCCCATCATCGACCCACCCATGAGCAAACGGCCCACGTCGTCAGCATAGCCGCCGCACTGTTCGATGAGCACGCGTACCGGCGTGCCGAGGCGAACCAGCAGATTGCGCGGTTGCCGGACACCGGGACCATTGACCGTCACGACCCGCTGAACCAGCGGCAAGCCGTCCACGATGGCCTGCTTCACTGCATAAGCCGTTCCCACGTTGTGACAGACGCACCCTACGTCGATGGGCAGACCGCCCGAGGGCACTTCCCGATCGAGCAGCACCTTGATCAGCTGCTTCTCCCCACCAGTCGGATACACGGGATCAATCGCGATCAGTTCGAGGCGATCATCGCCTTCCTCCTCGAGGACTTTCTTCATTGCCGAGAGGGCATCCGTCTTGTCCCGCTCGATGGCGATCAGGCACCGGGTCACGCCCAACATGAACATCATGATCTGGGCACCGGTAATCACTTCTTCCGCGCGATCGCACATCAGCCCCATGTCACAGCTGATATACGGTTCGCACTCGGCGCCATTGAGCACCAGCACGTCACAGGAAAAGGACGGCGGTACATTGAGCTTCACATGGGAGGGAAATGCCGCACCACCGAGCCCCACGATGCCCGCCCGGCGAACCCGGTCCAGCAGATCGTGGGGCGGCTCTTCTCGATAGTCGGCTACGCCTTCCATCCCCGGGAAGGGCTCGTCACGCCCATCGGGCTCGATCACGATCGAGAGCGGGCTGACCGTCGGTACGCCGGGAACCGGGCGATCCTCGATTGCCACTACCTCCCCCGACGTCGACGCGTGCACGGGTGCGCTGACCAGAGACCCGCCCTGGGTGATGGGTTGTCCGCGCTTGACCTGGTCTCCCACGGAAACGCAGGGGGAGGCTGCCTCGCCCAGATGCTGGGTGACCGGGATGACCAGCTGATCCGGGATCGGTGCAACGAGCAGACCATCCGGGTGGGGGGCAATCTTGTGCCCGTCCAGGACCAGGCCACCATGGAAGCGGCCTGGTCGAAGGGGAGTTCTGCGGTCCGTTTCCATTCAGGCCGTCACTGCACTGCGCTTGCGGCCCGCTGCATGAATCCTTCCCGGTCAGGCGTCTTTCGGCCGCTCGACGATCGCCGCGACGCCCATGCCGCCGGCCGTGCACACCGAGATCAGGCAGCGGCCACCGCCATTCTCCTTCAGCAACTTGGCGGCTACCGGGAGAATTCGGGTTCCGGTGGCCGCAAACGGATGACCGGCAGCGAGAGAGGAGCCGTTCACGTTGAGCTTGCTGCGGTCGATCGCACCCAGGGCCGAACGCAGGCCGAGTTTCTCCTTGCAGTATTCCTTGGATTCCCAGGCCGCCAGAGTGCACAACACCTGCGCGGCGAACGCCTCGTGGATTTCGAAGAAATCAAAATCGCTGAACTTCAGCTTGTGCTTCCTGAGCAGTTCCGCCACGGCATAGGTCGGGGCCATGAGCAGGCCTTCCCCGGCGACGAAATCCACCGCGGAAACCTGCGCGTCAACCAGGTACGCCATCGGCTCGTGCCCCTGCTCCTTGGCCCACCCTTCGCTGGCCAGCAGCGCGCAGCTTGCACCGTCGGTGAGGGGCGTGGAGTTGCCTGCGGTCAGGGTCCCCCGGCCCGATTTCTTGTCGAAGGCCGGCTTCAGCGAAGCGAGCTTCTCAAGGCTGCTGTCCCCGCGCAGGATGTTGTCCCGCTCGACGCCCCGGAAGCGCACCACGAGATCATCCTGAAAGCCGGATTCGTAGGACTTGGCCAGGTTATGGTGGCTGGCCAGGGCCAGCTCATCCTGGTCTTCGCGACTGATCTCCCATTCCTTTGCCATGAGCTCGCAATGTTCGCCCATCGACATCCCGGTCCGCGGCTCTGCAACGCCGGGGAAGGAGGGTTTGAGCTCGTCCGGGCCGAAGCCGCTCCAGGCCTTGAGCCGGTCCATCATGGTTCGCGCACGGGCCGTCTCGAGAATCCGCTTGGCGAAGCTGTCGCGGAACACGATCGGCACGTCCGAGGTGGTATCGGAGCCACCGGCGATGCCGGAATCGATCTGACCGACGGCAATCTTGTTGGCGATGATGATCGCGGCATCCAGGCTCGTCCCGCAGGCACGCTGAAGCGTGATGCCCGGTGTGTGCTCATCCAGGCCGGAACTCAAGGTGATCTCGCGAGCCAGATTCCAGTCACGCGAATGCTTGATGACCGCGCCGTAGGCGACCTCGCCAAGACGCTGTTTGTGCAGCCCGAATTGCTCGACCGCCGCACCGACGGCCTTGACCCCCATCTCCTTGTTGCCGATGTCGGCATAAGCCGTGTTGTTGCGGCAGAAGGGAATCCGCGCGCCGCCGAGAATGGCGACCCGCTCCAGCGTACTCTGTTTGGCCATGGCGATGACTTCCTTGATCACGATTCGGATTGCAGACCGTCAAGCGTATCGCCTCGTCCCGAAACCGATCAAGCAGAACCGCGCCGGCCCCCAGCCGTCCCGCCGGTCCCGTTGGGCGAGCGCCTCAGGAAACCTTGCCGCCCTCGGCCTCCGCAAGGCGTACGAGATTGGGCAGAACGGCACTGGTCCAACCCTGGGCGAGCGCGTCGTAGATCTGGCGGATCTGTTCCGCATCGAACCGGTCCCAGCCACCGTGGGAAAAGTGCACCCGCGTCTCGGATGCGCCGGCGGCCTCGAGGCGAAAACGCACCCAGGTCCTGGGTGTTCCGGGAAGAAACCAGCTGAAGCGGAACTCATCGGGTTCATTCAGCGCGAGTATTTCGCAGTGGGTCGCGCCCTCGATACTGGCGGCAGCCCGTTTGTCCGGATCGGGCTGCATGAAGAACACATGACCGACCCGCGCCTCGTATTGCATGCAGCCGAGCCAGCGCGGGACGTAACTCTCGTCGGTCAGAAGCTTCCAGGCCGTCGCCTGACTGGCGGCGAGGACCACGGTCTCCTGGAGATCGGGAAGTTTGGTCATGGTTGTTCCTCTCGTGCGAGTTCTTGGAGGGCGCCCAGGCGTTCGGCCCAATAACCGGAGAGCAGTTCGCTCCAGTCCTGAACCAGCTTGAGCGGCAGCGGGTTGAAGCGATAGACGTTTTCCCGTCCCTGCGGATGGCACTCGACCAGGCCGGCATTCTGCAGCAGTTTCAGGTGACGCGAGATGGCCGGACGGCTGATCTCGAAGCGCGCGGCCAGGGCATGCACCGGCAGTTCCTCGCGCGCCAGCAAGCGAAGGAGGTCCCGTCGGGTTTTATCGGCCAGGGCAGCAAAGACCTGTTGTTCCTGGGTGGGCATCTATTGGTAATAGATAGGTTACGGATTATTATGGTAACAAGATGGTTACGCGTCAACTGGCGCGATGAGCTTTCGCTATCCCGACGACATCCGGAAACCGGGATGTTGTGCGATCACTCAGCCGTTGCTCAGACACTGGAGCCGGAGCCCGACACGACTGGTGATCAGGTGGCCATATTCGTTGACGCTGTTCTCGTAGACTGCGACCTCTATTGCCTCCCGGCAGTCGGGCGCCGGCGAGGCACTTGCATAGAGACTCAGGCCGATTGCCACCAGGCCGCGGCCAAGCCATTTTCGGAGATCCATGTGACACCTCCAGCGGTCTCGGCGAATCCGTTTTGTAAAAGGGGATGTCGGATTGTGGCGCCGATCATTAGTGCTTTCACTCGGCTGGAGGTGTGCCGATTCTTGCTCAGCTCGCGACAGGGGCAGGAGAATCCCCGCGCTTTCCCCGCCGTTTACAAATCTTGGACACCCTGAAATGGGCCGAGCCTTACAAATCTCGGACACCCAACGAATATCCCATTTGGATGTCCGGCATTCCGTCGACGCCGCTGTAGCCGGGCTGCGCTATCGGGAGAGGTTGCCGCAAAAGACATCCGGC
>JAWVZU010000091.1:0-12878 GCA_033722075.1 Lysobacterales bacterium | reverse complement strand
CGCTTCGGGCCGGGAGCAGGCCTTCCGGCTGGCACCCTTCACCAACGAGGAGACGTTGCTGAGCTACCTGCGTACCGGCCTGGTGGACCCGGGCCCCTACGCCTATGCGCTTGCCGACGTTGCCTTCTCCCCGGCTCCGGTCGCCGCGGAGGTCAGCTCGACCAACCTGCAGGTCGCCGGAGTCGACGAGGCGGACGTGGTCAAGACCGACGGGGGCCATGTCTATGCCCTGGACCACTATGGGGACGAACCTGCCACGATTCGCGTGCTCGCCATGGATGGCGGCGGCGAGCTCAGCGAGATCAACCGCCTGGAAGTGCCGGAAGGCCGCTACCCCAATGGCCTCTATCTGGTCAATGAGCGACCGGATGACCGGCCGGATCTGCTCATCGTCACCTTCGGTCGTTGGGACTATGCCGTCTTCAGTTCCTGGTTTTCGCCTTATCCCTGGGTGGCCTCGGAGAGCGGATTTCGCGCCTACGACGTGAGCGATCCGGCCAACCCGCAGCACGTTGCGGACGTGGTCTTCGATGGTGGAACGGTGGAGACGCGCCGCATCGGCGAGACGCTCTATATCGTGTCCCGCGTCCACGTCCATGATCCCGACGTGGCCAATGCCGCGCCGGAAGTCCGCGCCGACCTGGCGCAATCCCTGGGTGCCGAGGACCTGCTTCCGAGCGTTCGCGTCAATGGGGCGGAGACGTTGCTGGTGACTGCGGACACGACCTTGCTGCCGCCCCAGCCGCCGGGTTTTCGCTATCCGGAGCTGCTGACCGTGAGCGCTTTTGACCTGGGGCAGCCCGATGCGTTTCCCCGGTCGGTGACCATGGCCGGTCTGGCGGAAACCGTGCACGTCTCCCGCCAGAACCTGTTCGTCGCAACCAGCCGCTTTGCTTCCAGCATCGACCCGGGCTTCGACGCGTTGACCGCGCCGTCCGAGAGTTTCACCGACATCCACCAGTTTGCGCTCGCCGACGGGCAGCCTAGCTACACGGGGTCGGGCGCCGTTTCGGGATACCTGGCCTGGGGCGGAACCAGCCCGTCATTTTCCTTCAGCGAATACGAAGGGCACCTGCGGGTCGTGACCAGCGGACCGTTCGAGCATGGCGAGCATCGGGTCTCGGTGCTGGAACTGGGCCGCGAAGACGGCGCTCTGGCGGTCCGGGGCTTTGTCCCCAACGCGCAACGGCCGGAGCGGATCGGCAAGCCCGGAGAGCTGCTCTATGGTGTCCGGTTCGTCGAGGATCGCCTCTATGCGGTGACCTTCAAGAGCATCGATCCGCTGTATGTGGTCGACCTGGCCCGGCCCGGCGATCCAAAGGTTCTCGGCGAGCTGGAAGTGACCGGATTTTCGAACTATCTGCACCCCCTGCCGGGGAAACTGCTGCTGGGCTTCGGCAAGGAGGCGGTCCCCGCCGAGACTGTCGCCGACGGCAATTTCGCCTGGTACCAGGGGTTGCAACTCTCGCTTTTCGACGTCACCGAACCGCTTTCGCCCCGCCTGGTGAACAGCGTGGAGCTGGGTCGGCGGGGGAGCGATTCGTCAGCGCTCTTCGACCACCACGCCTTCACTTACCTGCCAGCCGACGCGGAGTCCGGCCGGCCCGCCCGCGTGGCGATTCCTGTGGTTCTTCACGACGCGGCGCCGGGTGAACCGATCAGCGAGGATCCCAGTCATTTCTATCGGTGGCAGGCCACCGGGCTGGCGGCTTTCGAGGTGTTCGGCACGGACGGCACCGCTGCCGACCTGGTGCTCGCCGACCTGCTGGTGACCCACACGCCGGAAACCGACCCGGACCACGGACCCTGGCAGGACGCCAATCCCACGGCGGCGAGGGCGATCCTGACCGGCGACCATGTCTATTTTTTCCTGCGGGGCGAATTCTTCAGTTCCCCGTGGGCCGAGTCGGAGCGCCTGATCGGGCCTTTCTGAGCGAAGGCGGCGCGCGCCCGTTTTTCAATTGGCAAAAAAAGACCCCGGCATTGCGCCGGGGTCTCTGGTCTTACGCAGGGTAACTAATCAGAACGTGAACGAGGACGCACACGCCGTCGTGGAACCCGCTTCACAGACGGTCACGGTGTAGGTCGTGTTCTTGTCGCCGTTGAAGCTCTCGGAGCCGTCGTTGGCGACCGTGAAGGATTGCGAACCGGTCGACCACTCGAAGTTGATGTCCACGCTGATGGAGGAGAAGCCGTCCCAGGTGATATCCAGCTGGCGGCCACCCTTCGAACGGCTACCGCTGGCGGTCATTTCGCCGCTCGGCGGCGGGGGCTCGGTGCCACCACCCTCACAGCCGTTGGCCGCAAGATAGTCGCTGGCGGCCTTCGCCTTCACGATGCCGTAGCCGAAATAGTCATCCTTGCCGGCAGCGCCCGCGTCCTCGGCGGTCGCCTTCAGCGCATTGCGAATCTCGGTGCCCGTGCAGGTCGGATGATTCGACCAGACCAGAGCAGCCACACCGGAGACGCCCGGGGTCGCCATGGAGGTACCGCTCATATAGCCGTAGTCGCCGGCGGCAATGTTGATGGTCGCGCTCGAGGCGCCCACCAGCGCGGTGCGATCTTCCAGTGCCGTACCAACCGCAGGAATCGTCGTGGTGTTCGAAGTTCCAAGCGTCCCGTACAACATGCCGGATTCATTGTTGATGATGATCGCGCCGATCCCGCCCGAGTTTTCGCAGTTTGCGACCTTGTCGTGGAAGGAGATGTTGCCCCGGTCGATCACGCAGATGCTTCCGTTGGCTCCAGAGTCAACTGCATCCCCGAGTCCCATGAAATAGGTTGCGCCGGAAGCGAAACCCTGGTTTTCCATGGCGGAAGCCGCATAGCCGACGCCATCAGCCTCAAGCGAGGCCAAAGTTGCGCCACCGGCGGGATAGGTCGACAGGGTGTCCACGCCACCGGCAGTCGCCTCCACGCAGTACCCGTCGTCGGTTTCCGTCGTCGCGTGCTTGCCGCGACCACTCGTGACGGTGCAGCTCGGGTGCTGCGAGAAGCTGGCGATAGCGTTGTTATTGTCGTTTGCACCGATCATCATCACGGACTTGTAGCCGGCCGGATACGAACGTGTGGTGTTGCCGTCGTTGCCTGCTGCGGCAACAACCAGACCACCGGCTGCGGTGAACTGATCGAAGGCACTTTCTTCGGTGCTGTTGGCGCCGCCGCCACCCAGGCTCATGGAGATGATCTGCGAGCCGGCATCCTGACATTTGCCCGCCGCATAGGCCAGGTCGGAGGAGTAGCCCCAACCGGCTTCATTGAAGACCTTGATGATGTGGAGCGGGTTGCCCGGCGCCATGCCGACTACGCCAAATCCGTTGTCCACCGCGGCAATGGTCCCGGCGACGTGCGTGCCGTGCGGGCCACCGTCTTCGAACCAGTTGCCGGTGCCGCTGTCGTTGTCGCCGGTGATGTTGCTGTCGTGGAAATCCATGTTCGGACCGCCCGTCTCGCCCTGACCCGAATAGGCCAGACCGGAATCGATCACGCAGACGCGCTTCGCGTTGGCCGTGTCCAGGATGACCTGGTCGGCCTGCGACTGGTAGATGGCATAGGGCGTCAGCTGGGTAGTCGTCGGATCACCCGCGTCATCGTTGTACAGCCCCATGAGGTATCTCGGCTGGTCCACTTCCACGGAGACCACGTGCGGATTATTGGTGAGCCCGTTCACCGCTGCCGCCGGCATCGTGACCGCGACCGCATTGTACCGGGACAGATCGACATTGACTTCGGCGCCCTGGGAGGCGACGAACTGTCGGCCCTGGGGACCCTTGCCGGGGGCAAAGGTGACGATGACGCGCTCCATCCCCTGATCGGTCTGGGCTGTAGCGGTCGTTGCCAGGGCGCCGGAAATGGCGACCGCGAGGGCGCCCACTTTGAGAATGCTTGACTTGTTCACTTGATAACTCCTCCCCAGGGGATCTGAATAACCAAAAAATCGTTGGCAAAAAACAATGTGCGCTTGGGTGGCTCCGTTCGATGCCCGGGACTAGTCCGGAAGTCATGGTCAGGATCCGAAAACGGAGCGAATTAGACCACCACCCGTATAGACAAGTCAAGCTAAAATGAACATGAATTCTGCTCACCTATGGGATCTCCGGGCTGGAAGACCTGAACGAAACCCAGCTTAAATTGATATTCCAATCTATTGTTTTAATTAACAAAAATATGCACCATGGGGTTCCCCAGCGATCCTTGCCGATGGGCAAGTCTAAACAAAACGACTGTTTCAAATAGATGTTTACTTCTGTTGGGTTGTCCGGGAATATGCTCAACTCAGCGGCGGATCTTGTAGGATTGGCGCCCTATGACCGACAAGGTGTCCTTCGATTCGGCCGCCCCGGCGGGGACCATCAACTTCGGGATCGGCCAGCCCTCACCGGACCTGCTGCCCGTCGAGCTGGTTCGCGACGCGGGCAACCTGTTTTTCGATCGGGCCGAGCCCAACGATCTGAACTACGGTGTCAAGGCGGGTGATCCGCGATTCCTGGACGCCCTCAGTCGCTTCCTGGCTCAGGGCTACGGCGCAGAGGTCGATGCGGAAAGCCTGTTTCTCACCGGGGGCAACTCGCAGGCACTGGACCTGGTTTCATGCCTGTTTGCGAGGCCGGGCGACACCATTTTCGTCGAGGAACCGACCTATTTCCTGGCCTTCGAGATCTTCCGCGACCACGGCCTGAACATCGTGAGTGTTCCGCTGGACGAGGAGGGACTCGACCTGCATGCCCTGCGACGACAACTCCAAGAGCATCGACCCGCGTTTCTTTACACCATCCCCAGCTATCACAATCCTGGTGGGCAATGTCTCAGCGGCGCGCGACGTGACGAACTGGTGGCGCTGAGTCGCGAGCACGGATTTCTCATCGTGGCCGACGAGGTCTATCAGCTTCTCTATTACGGGGAGCCCCCGCCGCCGGCCCTGGGCACGATGATCGGGAGTGAGACGGTCCTTTCGCTGGGCTCGTTCTCCAAGATCCTGGCGCCCGGCTTGCGCCTGGGCTGGATCCAGACCTGTCCTGCGCTGCGTGAACGCCTGCTTGGATCAGGTTTCGTGAGCAGCGGCGGCTCGATCAACCACTTTGCGTCCCATGTAGCCCGCGCCGCCATGGGCAACGGCTCCCTGGACGCCCATGTCGAGAAGCTCCGCCATGCCTACCGCTCCCGAGTCGCTGTCATGGACGAGGCCCTGCAGGAGCACTTTGCCGGCCGGGCCCGTTGGCGCCGGCCGGATGGGGGCTATTTCTTCTGGCTGAGTTTCGACGAGTCGGTCGATACGGGACCGCTACGGAAGCGCGCCGCACAGTTCCAGGCGGGGTTTCAACCCGGAAAAGTGTTCTCGACCGAAGGACGCCTTCGCAACTGCATGCGACTCAGCTTTGCACACTACCGGGAAGACGACATCCGCGAAGGGATCAGGCGGCTGAGGCGCCTGTTCGATTGACCGCGGTCCGTTCTCGAGTTACTGAAGCAGATTTTCGATGGAGAAGTCGTAGTTCTCCAGGTCCTTGTTGAGGTGCTTCGAAAAGCGCTTGAAGTCCACCTGGCCCCAGTCTTCGCTGCCGAAGCGCTCGAGATAGTCTCCGACGTTGTCTTGCGTCAAGACCTGCATGCGCGTGGAGATCTGCACGCCCAGTTCGTCGGCGAAGTCGATGCCATGGTGGTAGTCGTAGAGCACGATCAACGCCCAGCCGCCCTCCATGAAATGGCCGCCCACGGACGCGGTGAGGCGACCTTCCGCGACAGCCTGCAGTGCATCTTCGGTCCAGTCGATGCCGCCGACGAAGAGATCGCGGTTGGGCGTCTTGCCTGATTCCTCGATGACTTCGACAGCAGCCAGCGCCATGGCATCGCTGGCCGACCAGATGACATCCAGTCCCGGATACTTCTTCAGCAGGCCACTGGTGGCTTGCCGGGCAAGGTCCGGTTGCCAGCCGGCCGAGACGATCTCCTTCAGCTGTGCCCGCGGTTCGGCGTTGACTTTCTCCCGCAGCCCCAGATTTCGCTGGGCGGCGGCCCCGGTCACCTCTTCTCCCTCGACGAGCGTGCCACCGATACCCACTGTCTCCAGCCTGGCCTGGCTTCCCTTGACCTCAAAGGCCCGGGCCAGCAAGGCGTCGGCCAGCTGGAATCCTGCTTCTCGCTCGTCCGGATACATGTGTCCGATCCAGCTCTTGAATCTGCCCCGAGGCGCGTCGAAAAATTCGCGCTCCTGCGGCGAGATGGCGGTGTTGATGAGGAATAACTTCCCGCCCTTTCGGTCCACGGAACGGAGCAGGCCGCGCGTGATCTCGTCCTGGTGGTAGCTGATGAAATAGTCGATGGTGTCGAACGTGTTGATGAACTCCTGGCTTTGCAGACGGAACTGAACGACGCTTTGGGTCAGACGGCCGTCCGCCTCGGGCTTCATGAACTCGACCCGAAGCTCGACTTCGAGGTCCTCGGCGACGGCCTCCATGAAGGTCACCAGTTGACGCCAGAACACGTTGTCCTCGGTGGCAGGCACCATCAGGCCAACGGTCATGGGCGTCTGTGCCCAGGCACCATTCAGGGGCGAAAAGCACAGAGCCAGAAACAGCGTGATTGAAGCGAAGTGTCGTCGGTGGTTCATCGAACTTTTCCCCTCGATGGTTACCCCCGAGTCTAACCCTCCGGCCTCGGTCACGCCATTCATCCATTTTGAGGTTGCAAACAATCTGCCCTAAGCTCCGCTGACGCGTGCCGGTGAGGTTTCCGGCGTGAACCCCGTTAGGAATCCCTGGTCTCAAGCGCATGCATCCAGTCGCCACGAAACTGCTCGAGGAGCACATCGAGTTCGAACTCGACGCGCTCACGGGTAAAGACCTGCAGCCGGCCCTTCGCGCGGAGGTGGGGCGCGGGTTCGAGCTGGCCGAGCAGTTGACCCTTAATGATTTGGCTACGCAGCGCCGCTGCGTGGCGGCATTCAAACGGTTGCTGGTGAAGGCGGAGATCCCGCAGTCTGCCGGCGAACTCGTCGTGTCTCTGGTGCTGCGTTTCGCCCGGCACGTCGAAGACGCCGGGTTGGATGTGCAGGCGGCCATCCGGCGGGATCGATTTCTCGAGCTCGTCGAGCTCGCCGCGACCCTTCACGAGCCTCGCCGCCGGTTGTTCGCGGAGCTGTTCAATCAGCCGCTCTACGGCGACCTGATCTCCAGCCTGATCTACAAGGCGCTGGTGAATTACCTGGTCGAGGACAACCTGATCAGTCAGAAGGTGCCGGGCGTGGGCTCGATGTTGAAGCTGGGACGCAAGGCTGCGACCCGCGCCGTTCCTGGCCTGGATGCAACCCTGGAAAGACAGCTCAACAGCTACATCAAGCGCTATCTGCCCTCGCTCATCAAGTCTTCCGAGCAGTACGTGGAGCGCATCGTGACCGATCCCGAACTGACAGACAGGCTCTCGGAAGCCTGGCCGGACATTGCGTCCAGGGAGTTTGCCGGCATGGCCGAGGGTGTGGACCCGAAGGACGTCGAACGCTTTGCCGATTGGGGCCAGGGTTACTGGGATGAGCTGCGCCGGTCCGATCATTTCAGCGAGATGGGCGAAACCCTGATCGCGCACATGTACGAGCTCTACGGGAACGAGCCGGTTTCAGTCCTTCTCGATGACCTCGGAATCACCCGGAGCATGGTGAGCAAGGAGCTGCTTGCCTTTGCGCCGCCGCTGCTGAAGCGGCTGCGGGCGTCAGGGTATCTCAGCGAACTGCTGAGGCGCCGCCTGGCGCCGTTCTACGAGTCCGAAGCAGTCACAAAGACCCTGGGGGCGTCCCTTGAGCGCTGAGGTGGTTCGATGCATCGGTCTGGCGGCCGTCATCGGCTTGCTCGGCCCGGTCGACTCAGGAGCAGAAACGATGTTCGATCCACGGCCTTATCCTTCCCCCTTCGGTGAGCGCGTCCTGCTGTTCGATCCGGACATGGACACGGCGGCCATTCAGGGCACGTTGGAGGATCTCCACCGGCAACAGGCCAATGAGGAGTTCAGCAAGGAGCGCTATGCGCTCCTGTTCAAGCCCGGGACCTATGATCTGGATGTCACCGTGGACTATTACGTTCAGGCAGCGGGGCTCGGGCAAAAGCCGGGCGATGTGCAGATCAACGGCACGGTGCAGTCCATTGCGACCACAAACCAGAACCGCGTGACCATCATGTTCTGGCGTGCAGCCGAGAACTTCCTGGTCGTTCCCGGGTCTTCGGAAACGCCGGTCTACTGGGCGGTGTCACAGGCCGCGCCCTATCGGCGGATGCACATCAAAGGCGACTTGCGTCTGGACCTGGGGGGTTGGGCCAGCGGCGGCTACCTGGCCAACTCGATCATCGAGGGAACCGCCGGCCTGACCACCGGGCAGCAGTGGTTCACCCGAAACTCGGAACTGGGCCGCTGGGTTGGCGGCAACTGGAATCGGACTTTCGTGGGGACGACGGGCGCGCCGACGGAGCCGTGGCCGGCAGCACCCAATACCGTGGTGGACCGGACGCCGGTGATTCGTGACAAGCCGTTTCTGGTCCTGGACGACAGCGAGGCGTTTTCGGTGTTCGTCCCCGCGCTGAGGAAAGAAACCCGGGGTGTCAGTTGGCGGGGCGGCGCCGAGGACGGTGTCCACGTGCCGATCGACAATTTCCACGTGGCGTTTCCCGAGAAGGACACGGCCGCGTCCATCAACAAGGCCCTGGACCAAGGCCGGCATCTCCTGCTGACACCGGGCATCTACCCGATCGACGAGGCGATCCGGGTGCGGCATGCCGGCACGGTTGTCCTCGGCCTCGGGCTGGCAACCCTGGTGCCCACATCCGGAAATGCCGCGCTGAAGGTCGACGACGTCTCCGGCATCGCCATAGCCGGGGTCATGGTGGATGCGGGGCTGGAGCGCTCAGACGTGCTGATTGAAATCGGCGGTGAGGGTGCAGACGGCGACCATGCCGAAAACCCGATCTCACTCCACGATGTCTTCTGTCGCGTCGGCGGCGCCATCCCCGGCAGTGCCGATGCGTGCCTGGTCATCAATTCCAACCACGTCGTCGTCGATCACACCTGGCTATGGCGTGCGGATCATGGGGCCGGCGCGGAATGGAACGTCAACCGGGCGAAAAACGGGCTAGTCGTCAACGGCGATGACGTGACCATCTACGGTCTGTTCAACGAGCACTTCCAGGAGTACCAGACCGTGTGGAACGGGGAGCGCGGCCGGGTGTATTTCTATCAGTCGGAGATCCCTTACGACCCGCCGGGCCAGGCGGCATGGCGGACCGGCGACAGGAAGGGGTTTGCGTCCTACAAGGTCGCCGATGGCGTGAAGTCGCACGAGGCCTGGGGCCTGGGCATCTACAGTTTCTTCGGTGTCCGCCAGGACCGCGACCCCGGTGTGCGCCTGGGCGCCGCCATCGAAACCCCGGAAAGCAGCGGCATCCGCTTTACCCACATATCCACCTTCGCAGGTGGCTATGGCGGCATCGATCACGCGATCAACCAGCGCGGTGAGGCCACCAACGTCGGCGAACTGAAGTTGTTTGAGGGACTGAACACCGATTGAGTAGCGGGGAACGGCGTCTGGCTGATCCGGATCAAGGGCGCGGGATTCGGCGCTGCTATGCTCGAGCAGTCGGATCCAGGAGTCGGTTTCATGTCTACTCGACTAGAACTACCCTCACTCACCCTGATGGATGCCCTCGACCTCGCGATACTCATTGAAATCGAGGCGCGGGATCGCTATCGGCTGTTCGCCAGGCAACTCGGTGACAGCGGCGGCTATGACGCCGGCGCGTTCTTCAGTGATATGGCCGAGAACGAAGCCAAGCACGGCCGCGACCTGCTGGCGCGGCGAAAGGAGTTGTTCGGGGAGACTCCCGCGCGGCCGACGCTGGACGACCTGTTCGATGTGGAGGCGCCCGACATGGGCGCGCCGCGACGTGGCATGTCCACGCTCGAGGCGCTGCAGATCGGACTGGCCGCGGAGCAGAAGGCCCATGATTTCTACGACGCGGCGCTACCGGGGATCACAGATCCACAAGTGCGTGCCCTGTTCGAGGAACTGAGGGACGAGGAAACCGAGCACGTCCGGATGCTGCAAGAGGAAATGGCCAAACTGCCGGCCAGCGCAAGCTTCGGCGTCGACTACGATCTTGATGAGTCACCCTATCTTTGAATCGTGTCGACGTCCTTACTGGCACTCCACTGTTTCGCCGACGGGACGGCACCAATCCGACCATCCGTACGCTCTCCAGTAGTCGACGAAACCCCGACGCTCGAGGAAGTCGATGAACCGGGGATCGCGTCGAAAGTCGGCCAATTGCGGATGCCAGAGTATGTTGCTGAATGAGGGTTGACGGTCGTAGGCCTCATCAAGCCACACGAAGAAACGGTCGGTGGCGCCGAGAGCGGCCATTCCGACGGCAGCCAGGGCAGGGTCAGGGTAGGCAGGGTCGGTGAGCCGTTCGATTGCCGCCGGCAGCGCGTCCGGTGTTTCGAGCGCTGCCACGAGCTCTCGCGACCAGAATCCGGGAATTCTCTCGCGGTGAGGTGCAACCAGATCTTCGATGGTTTCATGGTCGCCGGCCTGCAGCCGTTCCAGCGCTCGGACGTAGGCCACCCAGCCCTGTAGCGATGGATCCGAAATGGATGTGGCGACGTCGATTGCTTTCTCGCCGAGGTCCTGGGCGAGGAGTTCAAAGGCGCGGTGTATGGTCGCAACCTGCGAAGTCGGGTCAAGCTCGAGCGCGCGGAGGAAGCGGTCATCCGCGTCCCGTGATCGACCGGCATTGGACAGCAGTTCGCCGTACCAGAGGTGGATGGTCGGGTTGTTCGGTTCCAGCTTCAGCGCTTCGGCAAAGCCGATTTCGGCTTCGCTCATGCGCCCGGACTCCTCGTGCGTTCCCGCGATCGTCGCGTGGGCCTGGCCCTGGCTGGGGTCCAGCTCGATCGCTCGGCGCGCTGCTGCAATGCCCTTCGCATAAGCATCGTCTCGGGACACGTCGGAATAGCCCGGCCGGACGACGTAGGCCGAGGCCAGCGCCGTCCACCCCTCGGCGAACGCCGGGTCAAGCTCGACCGCCGCCTCCAGCAGTTCCACCGCCTGGTCGATGTTGTCCGGGTTTCGCCGATGGAACAGGTAGCGGCCCTGGAGATAGAGCTGGTAGGCCTCCAGGCTGTCGGTCCCCTGGCGGGAGATGCGTTGCTTCTCCTGCGGCGACAAAGTGGCCTCCAGTGCGGCGGCGATCGAACTGGCGACCTCGCTCTGGATCGCACACAGATTGCTGGCGGTGAGCTGCCGGTCATAGCTTTCCGCCCACAAGTGCTGATCGGTGCCCGCATCGATGAGCTGGACGGTGACCCGGACACGTTCGCCGGCCCGCTGCACGGCCCCTTCAACCACATGGGCGACCCCAAGCTCCGCGGCGATGGTGCCGATCCGCTTGGTCGTCTCCTCGTAGGCCATCACGGACGTGCGCGAAATGACCTTCAGGTCCTTGATCTTGGCGAGAAAGGTGAGGATGTCGTCATGAATGCCTTCGACGAAATAGGCATCCGACTCTTCGGCGCTCCGATTGTCGAAGGGCAGCACGGCAATCGACTGGTCCCTAACCACCGGCGTGCCGGTCGTGGGTTCCGGCTGGGCAGCCGATGTCGGCCTTCCGGCATCGCGGGGCCAGAAACGATCGGCGGCCAGCAGCGCAACGGTAGCGGCCAGAAGACCCGTGATGACCAGGTTCAGCCGCCGACCGGTGCGATCGGTGACCGACCGCTCACGATCGATCTCGGATTCGCGGACAATGCCTTCCGGCGTGAGTTCGTATACCCAGGAAAAGATCAATGCAGGAATGAAGCCGATGATGAGGATAGCGAGGATCAGGCGCATCCCCCAGCCGGGCACTTCCATGGCGCCCAGAAGAACCTCGGCGACCTGCAGTATGAGCCATCCTCCGACGATATAGACGGCAGCTACCTTGAAGACATTGCGGCGCTTGAGTTCAGAGATCAGCCCAGGCATGTGTCGCTTCCCGATCGGACGCCCCCAGCTTAATCAAAAGCGGGGCAAAAGAAACGGTCCATGCAACGCAACCCGCGCCGCCCTGGAGCCCGATTGCTGCGGTTACAACTCGAGAGTGCCGTAGCGGTAGGCGGCGGTCACGCCGCCGTCCATCAGCAAGTCGCTGCCGGAGATGAAAGCGCCTTGCGGTCCCATCAGGAGGGCGCCAACGGCTCCGATTTCATCGGGCGTGGCGACGCGGCCGGCAGCAGATTGCTCGATCATCCGCCGGTAGCCCGAACTGTGGGCGCCGCTCAATTCCTTCCTGGAAAGTGGCGTGCCGACGATGCCAGGGCTGATGGCATTGAGTCGCGCGCCGCGCTTGGCCCATCGGACCGATTCGGCGGCCATCCGCAGCGAGGCGCCGCGCTTTGCGATCTCATAGGCCTGCAGCGAATCGGTGACCTGGTCGGGCTGAAGCATCTCGAGATCGAGCAGCTCGTCTGTCGGCGTGGTCGCCAGCGTTAGGGTCTGTTCCGGCGTCAGGGAGTCCAGGCGATGGCCCGCCTGCGAGGAGACGAGCAGGCCGGATCCACCTTCCGCGATGCAATCGCCGAAGGTTTCGAGCACCACGGCCGCCCCATACAGGTCCACCTTGAAGATCACCGCCGGGGGCGCACTGGAAGGAGAAACGCCGGCGGTGTGAATCAGCCCGGTGACTTCGCCAAATGCCCGGGCCGTGTCGACCAGCGCTTCCACTGATTCACGCGAGGTCACGTCGACGACGGCTGCCCGGGCTTCAAACCCGGCATCGTTCATGATTTCCGCCGTGGCTTTGGCGGAGTCTTCCTGCAGGTCGGCGAGCAGGACCTGTTTGCCGGCACTCACCCGGCGGGCAATG
>JAWVZU010000090.1:0-13075 GCA_033722075.1 Lysobacterales bacterium | reverse complement strand
TAGAGCAGCGCCTCGCCCATGTCGTTCAAGGCCGGCACCAGCCGTGGATCGGTCAGCCCGAATTCCTGCTCGGTCAGTTCCAGCTGGATCCGGGCCGCTTCGAAGGCCTGGCCGAAGTCCCGGTTCTCCAGGTAGGTGTCGTAGAGCATCGACGCTTCAAACCGATCGACGGCCAATTCGCTTGGCGCCGCATCGACCAGCGCGCCCGCAGGATTGACAAGTTCCTGCCCCACAGCGGGGCCCAGCGGTTCAACCGCTTCATTCTGACTTTCCTGCAAGTCCTGGGCGACCACGCTGCTGACGCCCAACATCATGATCAATCCGGATAACAGTCGCGACATACCGCTGCGCATCTGACTCTTCAGTGGGTTGGCACCATGATTGTACCCACGGTAATGGACCGCAGGCCACGTCGAAGGTTCGTCAGGGTACCTTGCCCGCTTTTCCGTGGCCAGTTGGCGCTGCGCCGACGACCTAACCCGCACAACCGGCAACAGCCGACGCCAGCGAGCCTCAACAGTGCGAGAGTTACTTTTGTCAATTACGCAGGGCATCCGAATTCGCTAAGCTAAGGATTCACAGAACAAACTTTGCAGGAGGAATCTGAATGCTCAATGCCTTTGGATGGGTCATTTTCGGGATGGCCGTGTGGGGGCTGTGCATCGCCATGTCCGCGTTGCAGCGCCGTTTTGCGCCCGAGATGGGCGATGATCATGGGACTTTCGGAGGCGACTTGCACCAGCACGGACGGCGTCACCGCCAGCGTGAAACGGAGCGCGACGCGGAGCGTGATGCCGAGCTTGCCGCACTGCGCCGGCGGGTGGAAACCCTGGAAGCCATCGTGACCGATCGCAAGTACCAATGGGAGCAGGAGTACGAGCAAGCTTCCTAGGGACTATCCCTTCACCCCCAGGCGTTCGTGCATGACCGGTGATGTGGTGGTGTATTGCAGGCGCAGCTTTTCTTCCGGGTAGAGCTGGTGGCGGATGGCGAACGCCGCCAGCGCCGCCTCGTGAAATCCGCTCAGGATCAGCTTCTTCTTGCCCGGATAGGTGTTGATGTCTCCGACCGCGTAGATCCCGGGTTCGGAAGTCTGGAAGGCTGCCGTATCCACCTCAAGCTGGTTTTTTTCCATTCCCAACCCCCATTGGGCGATCGGACCGAGCTTGGGGGACAACCCCCAGAAAATCAGCAGATCATCCAGATCCAGTCGCTCGACGCTCCGGTCGGCGGCCATCAGGTCAATCCCTGTCAGCGTGCCCTCTTCGAGGTGCAGGCCGGTCAGGTTGGCCTGACGGATCGACAACTTCCCCGCCTCCGCCAGCGCCTCGAGCTTCGATACGGAAGCCGGCTGTGCGCGGTATTCAGCGCGCCGGTGCACCACGGTCATCTCCGCGACCCGCTCGTGCAGTTCCAGCGCCCAGTCCAGGGCTGAATCGCCGCCCCCAAGCACCGCAACCCGGCGCCCGCTGAAACGGTTCGGGTCCTTGATCTTGTAGTGGATCTGGATGCCCTCGAGTGCTTCGGCCCCGGCCAGGCGCAGCTTTCGCGGCTGGAAGGAACCGACTCCACCGGCAATGATGATGGCCTTGGCCAGGAACGATTGATCCCGGCTGGTTGTTGCCAGGAAACGCCCGTCGGGCTGCCGCTCCAGGCTGCGCACCTCGTGGCCCAGATGAAACTGCGGATCGAACGGTTCGATCTGCTCCATCAGCCGATCCACCAGTTCCTGGGCGCCAATGACCGGGTACGCCGGAATGTCGTAAATCGGCTTGTCCGGATAGAGTTCCGAGCATTGCCCACCGACGTGGGGCATCGAGTCCACCACGTGGGCCCGGATATCGAGCAGGCCCAGTTCGAAAACCTGGAACAGGCCGCACGGGCCTGCCCCGATGATCAGCACGTCCGTTTCGATTGCCGCGTCCGTTTCCCTATTCATGAGCTTCCTTTTTCAGCGCCGAAACCGGCTGATGATCATGTAGATGCGGATGCCGATGTACCACATGGCCCCGGCCACGGTGACGACAATGGGCCAGGTTGACAGCCGGCTTGCCAGTCCATCGGAACTGCTCCACAGCCAGGCGCACCCAATGACGAAGAGCAGGATGGACAAATACATCTGGGCCTGGAGGCGATAGGTCCGCTGGACCTGCAGGCGCTTTGCTGCCGCGTCCATGTCCAGGCCCTCGTCCGACTCGCCAAGCCCAAGCCCGCAACCGGGGCAGGCCTTGTATTTGCTTGAAATGCGCTTTCCACAATTGGGGCAATCAATAATCATATGGTCGTCAAGATTTCATGGATTCGGTTGACCCATCTCGGGTCAGGCTCGCCTGGTCGGTCATCCGCAAGAACGTCGTCGTGGCGACGCACAATGGAGATCGATAGTTGTGGCCCGCGAGTTCCAGCGAATATCGCAGCTTTCGCGGCGGTCGAGCTACCGGAGTAGCCAGAGTCTGCCACAACCCGTTCGGCTATCAAGGTTTTCGACACCGGAAAGCGAAACTCGTGCACGCCCCCCAGCACACCAGGTCTGTTGCTGAAGCGCGCGACGCGGTATCTTCGACGTCACCAAGAACTATTCCTTCCGGTCATGAAAAGAACATCAGCGCGAACCTGCGTCATAGCGACCCTCGGCCCGGCCAGCGACAGTCCGGAACGAATTGCCGAACTGATTGACGCCGGCACGAACGTGTTCCGCCTGAATTTCTCGCACGGCGATCGAGATTCGCATGCAGGACGTTTCGAGGCAATCCGCAAGGCTTCGGCCGAACGCCTGAAGCCGGTGGGCATCCTGCAGGATCTGCAGGGGCCCAAGATCCGCATCGGACGCTTCGACGACGGATCGGTCCACCTCGAGCCCGGTGCGACATTCATTCTTGACTGCGACCAGTCAGAACCGGGCAACGCGGAATCGGTCGGGGTGTCCTACCGGGGCCTCAGCCAGGATGTTTCCCGGGGTGAGGAGTTGCTTCTGGACGACGGGCGCCTGGCGCTGGAGATCGTGGAGATCGCCGGGCGCAAGATCAAGACCCGGGTGACCCGCGGCGGCAAGCTGGGCAGCAACAAGGGCATCAACCTGCCCGGATCCGATCTGCGTATCCCCGCGCTTTCGGACAAGGACGTGGAGGACATCAAGCTCGGGGCAGAGCTCGGCGTGGACTGGGTTGCGATGAGTTTCGTCCGTTCTCGTGATGACGTCTTTCTCGCGCGCCATTACCTCGAGCGCTTCGGTTCCGATGCCCGCCTGATGGCCAAGATCGAGAAACCCTCCGCGATCGCCCGCTTCGACGACATCCTCGACGCTGCGGACGGCATCATGATAGCGCGGGGGGATCTCGGTGTGGAACTCTCGCCCGAACAGGTGCCCATCGTGCAGAAGCGTTTGATCCGGGCCTGTCGCGAGGCAGGCAAACCGGTGGTCACGGCGACACAGATGCTTGAATCCATGACCGGCAGCCCGATCCCGACCCGGGCGGAGGCCAGCGATGTCGCCAATGCGATCTTCGATGGCAGTGACGCAGTCATGCTCTCCGCCGAGACCGCCGTTGGCGAATATCCCGTCGCCGCCGTCGAGTTCATGAATCGGCTGGCCCTGGCCGTGGAAAGCGACGAGGCCTACCAGCGCGCGATGCAGGAAAAAGTCGTCCAGTCCGACCAGACCATTGCCGACTCGGTGGCCCATGCCGCCTGCCAGATGGCCCAGGAGATCGGCGCCGAAGTCATCGTCACGTTTTCGTCCAGCGGCTCTACAGCGCTGCGCGTGGCCCGCCATCGCGTGGCGAATGCGGTGCTCGCCATCACTCCGAGTGAGCTCGCCTATCGCCAGCTGGCCATGTCCTGGGGCATAAGCGCGGTCCTCGCGCCCCGCGACATCAGCAACTCGGATGAAATGGTCAGCGAAGCAAACGCGTGGATCCTCAAGTCCAAACTCGGCGAGCCGGGCGACAACTACGTGATCACCGCCGGCGTACCCTTCGGCGTGGCGGGAACGACCAACCTGATTCGCGCCGAGACGGTGCAGGCGATCTGACCATCGCCGAACCCCGGCCAGGTTACCCCTGTGCGCGCCTGGAGGCTCCGGCGCTGCTCCGCGTCTCGGGGGCGGCGGGACGGCTGACCGTTGCGTTGCTTCGGATACCCTGCGAGAAGGCGCTGGCAGACGCGTCCCCACAAGAAGACCTGGCCCGGGCCGCCCGGATGAGATCGCCGGTGCGGCGCGCCGGGTTTCTTGCCGGGAGGCAATTGGCCAGGAAGCTGTTCGAGCCGAGCGGCCAACGGTTGGTGGGAGAACCCGGCTCCCAGCCTCGAGTCGAAGGTACCGGTCCTTATCGATCCGTTTCCATCTCGCACTCCTGGGGCTGGCTTGCGGTCGCCGTAGCGACGAGCCGCGCAGTCGGCGTCGACCTTGAATTGACACCACGGCGCCATGACCTGGCAAATCTGGCGCGTCGTCTCGGATGGGGGGCTGCCGGCCAGGAGGAATTCCTGCGCCGCTGGTCCCTGTGGGAAGCAACCGGAAAGAGTCTAGGCCGGGGCGTGTTTCGCGGCCCGGATTCCACCTTCGATGAAATGCTTGCCGCCCTCGAGCCCCAGCCGATCGGACAGCCCGCTGTAACCGGTGCCGGGACCGGGATCTGGTTTCCGCTGAGCCTGGGCTGGTTGTGCGCGTTTGCCCCGGGGAGTCAGCTGCGGCAAGCGACTATCGAACCGCTGCCGGAAGAACTCAACATCCCTTGAACCGGGACACGGGGTCAGGCAAATCCGGCCGGATTCCACTGTTCCATCATGCGCCGTCGCCCGGCGTGGAGACGTTCGGACATCAGTTCGGTGAAACGCTTCAAAAGCGCATACCCGAACTCATTGTCCTCCTCGCAGTGCTTCAGGACCGGGCCGCCTTCGAACTGGATGAGCTTGGCGTCACTCATGGCCTCCGCCTGGAAATCCCACTGGTAGGGAGAAATCAGCCACGACCAGCCCAGGATCTTCCCCGGGCCCAGTTCCTGGATCACCAAGGTCGGACCGAGGATCGCAGGAACCGAGACATTGACGTTGCCCGAGAGCAGCAGGAAGAAGCGGTCGGCACGATCCCCCTGGCGGAAGACCATCTCGCCCTGCTTGAACTCGCATTCGGAAGCCTGCTCGGCGAGAAAGTCGAGATATTCATCGGGAAAACGTCGAAAGAACTCATTGCGACCCAGCTCGTTGCGGATGGTGTCGTCGGCCACGGTCATTTCTCCTCAAAAAATCTGTCGATGGTCAAAGCCTGAAATAGGGACCCGTCGCGGGTCAAGTCATGAAGGCAGCGGGAGACCTCATTCAGTCTCGCCGGCCATCAGTCCCACAACGCGCCCCCCCTCGGTCAGGTCGATTCGCGCCGCCTGGGGATCAGCCGGGAATCCGGGCATTCTCAGAATATCGCCGATCAACGGGACAAGGTATCCGGCCCCGGCACTCAACAGCACGCGGCTGACCAGCAACTCGAAGGAACGAGGCCGTCCCGCGAGATGCGGATCGCCGGAAAGCGAACGCGGGGTCTTGGCCACACAAAGCGGCAGATCGCCGTAACCGAAACGCTCGATCTGCTCCAGGTCCTTCTTCGCCTGGGGGGTGAAAGTCACCTTCCCCGCGCCGTACATGGCCACCGCGATTCGCTCGAGTTTGACCGTAAACGGATGGTGCGGTTCGTAGAGCGGCTTGAACGGGACGGAAACCTGCTCGGCATGGCTCACGACCGCCTTGGCCAGTTCAACGCCGCCGGCACCGCCCTCGCTGTGGACCGCGGCGACCGCACAGGGAACCCCGAGCTGTGCGCAGGCGCTTTCGATCACCGCGATCTCCTCGTCGGTATCGCCGGCGAAGCGATTGACCGCCACCACCGGCGGTTCGCCGAAATGCTGGATCGACTCGATGTGCTTGCGCAGATTGTCGAGGCCGTCGAAGACCGCCTGCGGATTCGGTTTCGGTTCGCTACCCGGCTTCACACCACCGTGGCGCTTCAATGATTCCACCGTTGCGACCAGCACCACGGCCGCCGTGTCCAGGCCCGCCGCGCGGCACTTGATGTCGAAGAACTTCTCCGCGCCCAGGGCAAATCCGAAGCCCGCCTCGGTGACGGTCCAGTCGGCATAGGCCATGGCCATCTTCGTCGCGATGACCGAGTTGCAGCCGTGGGCGATATTGGCAAATGGACCGCCGTGCACGAAGGTCGGTACCCCCTCGCAGGTCTGGACCAGGTTCGGCTTCAGTGCATCCTTGAGGAGCGCCATCAGCGCACCGACCGCGTCCAGGTCGGCGGCGGTGAACGGCTCGCCATCGAAGGTCTCGGCGAGGACGATTCGCCCAAGCCGTTGCCGCAGGTCGTTCTGGTCCTCGGCCAGACAGAGGGTGGCCATGATCTCGGAAGCGGAAGTGATGTCGAAACCGGTTTCCCTGGGAACGCCCTGGAGCACGCCGCCGAGCCCGATCACGATGTGACGCAGCGACCGGTCATTCATGTCCAGGACCCGCCGCCAGAATACCCGGCGCGGATCCACCCGGGGCGTCTTGTTGTGGTGGATGTGGTTGTCCAGCAACGCCGCGAGCAGATTGTTTGCCGATGTGACGGCGTGCATGTCGCCGGTGAAATGCAGATTGATCTCCTGGGCCGGTACAAGGGTCGACTTACCGCCGCCGGTGGCGCCTCCCTTCATGCCGAAGGTAGGACCGAGGGAAGGTTCACGCAGCGCCAGGGCCACCGACATGCCGAGCTTTGCCAGGCCCTGGGCCAGGCCGATGGAGACCGTGGTCTTGCCTTCGCCGCCGCCTGCCGGGGTGATCGCCGAAACCAGGACCAGCTTGCCCGGTCGCCCCGGAGCGGCCTCCCGAGCCTCGAGCTCCACCTTGGCCATCTGGTGGCCATAGGGCACCAGGAATTGCGGCGCCAGTCCCAGCCGCTCGGCAACTTCTTGAATCGTTTCCACTCGTCTTCCCGCGATTTGATCTCACTCAAGGGCATTGTCGGCCAAAAACCTATGATGGCGCCAGCCACGCGCGGAACTGGAGTGCGGATGCTCAACAGCCCCACATCGCTGATCAATCGTTCCGTCGCCGCGGTTCTGCCCTATGTCCCCCGGCCACTGGTCTGGCGGATCTCGCGACGCTACATCGCCGGGGTCTCGCTAGAGGATGCGTACCGGGTCATCCGGGAACTCAACCAGCTCGGTGCGATGGCCACCCTGGACGTGCTCGGCGAGGACGTCACGGATCCGGACCAGGTGACGGGCTACCGAGACCTCTATCTCCAGGCACTGCGGGATATCGCGGACCAGGGCCTCGACTGCAACATCTCGGTCAAGTTGTCCGAGATGGGACTGCGCTTCGAACCGGAGCGTTGCCTGGAGATCATGGCCCAGCTGGCCGATGCCGCGGCCGAGCGGGGCAATTTCGTGCGGATCGATATGGAGGACTCGTCGGTCACCGACCAGACGCTGGATCTGTATCGCCGCCTGCGCGAGTCCCATGGCAATGTCGGAGCGGTCATCCAGGCCTACCTGCGACGCAGTCGCGACGATGTCGAGGACCTGCTGGCCAACGACATCGCGCACCTGCGGCTGTGCAAGGGCATCTACGTGGAACCGGCTGAGATTGCCTTCAAGGCGCCGCAGGAAATCAACGCGTCATTCAACGAGTTGCTCAAGTTGCTGATCGACAACCATGCCGAAAAAGTCGGCATCGCCACCCACGACCCAGCCTTGGTGAGCCATGCGAAGCGGCTCATTGCCGAAAGGATCGTCCCGCGGGAGCGCTACGAGTTCCAGATGCTCCTCGGTGTCGCCGAACCGCTGCGTGACGAACTCATCCGGGAAGGCCACCCGGTGCGCATCTATGTCCCCTTCGGCGAACACTGGTTTGCCTATTCGTCGCGGCGTCTGCGGGAAAACCCGGCGATTGCCGGACACGTGATTCGGGGCCTGCTGCGGCCGGGTTGACGATTGGAACAAGCCCCGCGGCGACGCTATGCTTCCGGCGTGGAAATCCAGCGGCCATTCCCGATTCTCATCAAGGACAATTTCTTCGGCGATCCCGAACCGATTCGTCGCTGGGCCCTCAGCCAGGAATTTCTGGACGTCAAGGCCTTCAATGCGCGCCACGGCACCGAAGAATCGTGGCCCGGAAAACGTTCCCGCTCGCTTCACGAGCTCAACCCCGGCTTCGTGCAGGACCTGATGAACCACATCCTGTCCAGTCTCCTGCGCTTTCCGCCGTGCGATTTTCGGGCGAACTGTTCCTTCCAGATGACCTCCGAAGCGGACGGGGACAGCTGGGTTCATACCGATGATCAGTCCTACCTGATCGCCGGAATCATCTACCTGACCCCGGAACCCCCGCCCCAGAGCGGAACACTGTTTTACGCGCTCGGGACTGACGGCGAGCATGTAATCTCGGATACGGTCGCCAACCGCTACAACCGCCTGGTGCTGTTCGATACCCAGGTGCCCCACAAATCGGACCGGTACTTCGGGACCGACGATCACAATTCGAGGCTGACCCTGCCCCTGTTCATCGACTTCAAGGTGAAAGAAAACTCCTGAGTGCAGCCAGCACCTCGGCCGGCGCCTCCAGCTGCGGATAATGGCCTACATCCGCCAAAGCGAAGATTTTTGCGCCCGGCGCGGCCGCGACGAAGGGTTCGACGACATGGCCACCGGAAATCGGATCCAGCGTTCCGTTGATCAAGGCGAGCGGGATTTCCGTCCGACCCAGGGCGCCGACCCAACGCTCCGCATGGGTATCGCGTTCGGCCATATAGCGGATCAGGCGGTGCATGATGGCGCGCCCATCGTTGTGGTTCACCAGGGTCCAGAGGCGATCGATTTCGGCACTGCCCGGATCTCGGGCCAGAATCCGGTCAAAGTTGCGACGAAAAGCAGCCTTGGTGACCAGTCGCGCCAACAGTGGACCCAACGGTCCCGCCAGCAGCTTCTGGATCAAAAGGGGTCGATGTGCGCCCGGAATCAAGCCTCCATTCAGGAAACAGATCGACTCGAGCTGCACCGGCAACTGTCCCTCGTTGTGGCGGGCCAGCAGTTCCTGGACGACGGTCACGCCGTAATCGTGGGCAACGACATCGACCCTGGAGACACCGCAGCGATCCAGCAGCGCCTCGATGAGATCGGCCTGTTCGAAGATCGAGTAAGCGTGTCCGCGCGGCTTGGCCGAAAAGCCGAAGCCGAGCAGGTCCAGGGTGATCAGCCGATATTCACCGGCGAGCTGTTCCCACACGGCATGCCAATCCCAGGAGGCGGTGGGAAAGCCATGGATGAGGAGCAGCGGCGGGTCGTTGCTGCCGTCGGCGCGACAGAAGATCCGCCACCCCCGAAAGTCGAACCAGTCCCCGGCGGCGTGCCATGCCTGAAGCTGCTCATCCATCGGCGACAAAGCTCGCTGCGTAACCTGTTGCGGCTCCGGTTCGTGTATCCAGCAGGCCCATCGACATTATTGGAACATGAAATCGACGACAGCTCGAACGGTGCGGATCCTGGCGGCGCTACTGCAGGCAGCGGCGGGCCTGCTTATCCTCTTTTTGCTCCTTACTGCCGTGCAGCGAGACGCCGAGGCCGCAACCGCATCGGCTGAAGAATCGGGTATGCTTCGCGCCCGGTATTCGACGATTCAAGCCACCGATGATGAAGCAGAAGATCATGGCCGCCGCGCTGTTACTGCTTTGCTGCTCTGCGGCCGGGGCGTGGTACACATCCGGGCAGCGCATCATTGCCGACATGACCTGGTTGCAGCTGGAGCCCCGGACACGGTCCGCCGCTGCGCGGCTCCTGCGCGAGCACCCGGACTACGAACAGGGCTTTGCCCGGCACCTCGCGAATAGCTATCCCGCTGAACTGGAACCCCGCTGGCGGTTTCGGCAGGCGGCGGCGTGGCCGGACCTGGCCAAACTTTATCGTGCCGGCGACAGCGAGCGCCATCGACGCTTCTCGCGGCCGCGCTGGCACTACATCAATCAACCACTCTGGCCGGACGAAGGCAGCCGGGAACGCCTTGCCGACGGAATCGGGCCCGATCCGAAGCTCGAGCCGCAGGACCCGGGCGACGAGACCATGAACGTGGTCCAGGCGATTCGGGCGAATCTGGCCCTCGTCAAGTCGGAGGCCATCCCCGCCGAAGACCGGGCGCTTGCCCTGAGCTGGCTCCTGCACCTGGTTCCCGACCTCCACCAACCCCTGCATGCGGTTGCCATGTTCGGCCTGCCCGGGATGGAGCAGAGCGGAGATCGAGGCGGCAACCGCATCTGTCTGCGCGGACGTGACAAGCCGGAAAATCTCCATGCATTCTGGGATTCGCTGCTCGCGCCGGGGCCCATCTCGAACGGTGCTGTCGAAACGAAAGCGCTCGAAATGCTGATCCGCCACCGCGATCACGTCCTGCCTGCGGTCTCGGGTCTGGACACGACGCAATGGGTTTCGGAAAGCCGGGCCGTTGCCGGTGAGTGGGCCTACAACCCGGAGTTGGTCGAAGCGGTGAGAACCTCTCTCGACGGTAGCCCCTGCAGGCCCGGCAGCGATTACGGGATCGAGCTGCCCGAGGATTATATTGCAAATGCCCGAATGGTCGCCGAGCGCCAGGCGGTCCTGGCTTCGATTCGCCTGGCCCGCCTGCTGGAGACGGTGTTCCGCTGAGCGGATATATACTGGGAGCCCATGCGACCGTTTTCCGTCAGCCTGCATCCGCCCGATCGGCCACCCGAAGGCCCGGTCTTTGCGCGCTTCACCTTCGGCTCCGATGCCGGCGCCGGTGAGCGGGACCTGCGCGTACCACTGCGGTGTCTCGATGCGGAAGCGGGAGTCGAGGTCTGGCAGTACCCCGGCCCGAGCTGGACCGAACGGGACGGCGATCTGCGCCTGATCGGCTGCGATGACTACCTCCTGGTCGCCACGGAATTCCGGCCGATTGACGACATGCAGCTCGCCGCCCGGGCCGTCTACGCCGAGGTGCTGTCGGCGCTGCGGGAACGCGGCTACGAACACATCATCAAGGCCTGGAACTACTTTCCCGAGATCAATCGGGGCGGCGGAGATTCGGAGCGCTACAAGCAATTCTGCCTCGGTCGCGCAGATGCCTTCGAGGCCCAAATGGCCGAGATCGACTCGATACCGGCAGCGACAGCCATTGGGACGCGTGCCGACGAGCCGTTCACGCTGATCCTCCTCGCGGCTCGACACCCGGTTCAGGCCATCGAAAACCCGCGCCAGGTCAGCGCCTATTGCTACCCCCGCGAATACGGACCGAGCAGTCCGCTGTTCAGTCGTGCGGCGCTGCTGACCAACAACCGCTCCGGCTGCCTGTTCATTTCCGGCACGGCGGCGATCGTGGGCCACCAGTCCCGGCACCCGGAAGATGCCGCCGCCCAGACCGAGGAGACGCTGGCCAACCTGGAAGCACTGCTTGATGCCACTGCCCGGACTTCCCGGCTGGAGCGCGCGCCGCGGTTGCGCGATTCCGCCTGTCTACGCGTCTATGTGCGAGATCCTGCACTGGCGTCGCCGATCCGGGCGATCATCGAACCGCTCCTGGCCACACCCACCCACCTCGTGGTCCTTGAGGGCGCCGTATGTCGACAGGAGCTCCGGGTCGAGGTGGACGGTGTCCTGACTTTCGCGATCAACCCTTCCGCCGGGCAAAGTCCCGGATCAGCAACATGGTCCGGCGAACGTCCGTCGCCAGCCTGACTCCCGACATCGAGACGGCAACCTGGGCGGCCGCCCTGCCCCCGACCCATAGCTCCACCTCTTCAGGCAGGTTTTCTCTTAGCGCCACGACCACGGCTTCGGGGTCGCCCGTTACCAGCATGCTGATGGCGACTACCGATGGACGCAGGGCTCGGCCCAGGCGGGCGATCTCTTCCAGCGGCAGATCCGGACCCAGGTAACGTACCGGCACCCCATGCCTGGCTGCGATCAGCGAAAACAGCAGGAGTCCCAGTTCGTGCCGCTCGCCGGCCGGAGTAGTGGTGAGTATTTCGGCGCCCTGCCCTCGGCCCAGGCTGTTGACCAGGCTGAACAAATGGCCGCGGATGGCGCTCGAAAGCAGGCGCTCCTGGGCGATGGTCAATTCGCCGCGTCGCCACCGTTCGCCGACATCCTGCAGCATCGACGGCAACACGGTCGTGACCAGGTCTTCGGCTGACGTTGCGACCATCAGACGCGCGAGCTCGAAATCCAGGGCATCCACGTCGTAGTTCGAAAGGGCGGCCATCAGCGCGTCTGTCGGTCGATCGCCGCCCTCCGCGCGGCGGCTCAACTCATCCAGGCGAGCCTGGTCCAGGCTCGCCAGATCGCCGATGCGATGGCCCGCCTTGATGAGCTCGCGCAGCTGTGTCAAACGCGCGACGTCGGCTTCCGAATAGCGCCGGCGGCCGTCCTCGCGGCCGGGACTGACGACTCCATGGCGCCGCTCCCATGAGCGCAGCGTGGATGCCGGCACACCGGTGAGCGAGACGACGGACTTGACGGAATAAACGCACATCCTAGACACCCAATGCACAATGAATGCCTAACATATCATTACGCATAACTTATGCGTAACACCCAATACAGGAGTTTCTCACATGTTTCGTAAGTTCACTTCCGCTGTAGCGCTGGTCTTTCTTGTCGCCGGCGTCGCCTTTGCGGGCCAATACGATAAGAAGGGCAAGGACATCGTCGATACGGCTGTGGAAGCCGGGTCTTTCAACACGCTGGCCACCGCCCTGGAAGCGGCCGGCCTGGTTGAGACGCTGAAGGGCGAAGGTCCGTACACGGTGTTCGCACCGACCGACGAGGCCTTTGCCAAGCTGCCCGAAGGAACGGTCGAATCGCTGCTCAAGCCCGAGAACAAGGACCAGCTCATCGCCGTTCTGACCTACCACGTCGTGCCGGGTAAGGTGCCGGCGAGCAAAGTCGCAGGTCTCGACAACGCCACCACTGTTCAAGGCTCCAAGGTCGACATCAAGACCATGGGCGGCAAAGTCTACGTCGACGACGCGACCGTCGTGCAGGCCGATGTGATGGCCAGCAACGGCGTCATTCATGTGATCGACAGCGTC
>JAWVZU010000089.1:0-13099 GCA_033722075.1 Lysobacterales bacterium | reverse complement strand
CTCGTCGTCGGCCTGGATGAAATACTGCCGAACATGCTGCCGGAAGTCCTCGAAGAAGTAGCGGAGGTGTCCCAGCAGCGGGAAGTTGCGCAGGATCGTATGGCGGACCTGGACGAGATCATGGATGAGCACCCCCGCCGCGGGGCCGACCAGCAACAACAGCCACAGAGCGGGGCGCCAGACGTAGGCCCAGAGAGCTATGGCCACGAGCACGGCAACGGCAGCCAGCACGACAAATCGCTTCAGCATTCAGTCGATCCTTCGCTACGACTTCGCCGGCAGGATAGCCGAAAAATTGAGCATGCCGCACGCGAACCGGGGGATTGGGGAAGCAGGGGGAAGCTCGATTCGCGCGCGGCACTGTAAAATATGACCGCCCCGCCCGGCATATCTTTCGGCCCGGAACGCCGTCGGCCGGCGTCAGCGTGAAGGTTTCAGGTCATGCAACGCGAAGGGGTTGATGGACCAGTCTTCCCCCGCAGGCCTGAGTTCCGCCAGAACCTCCCGATAAGCGACCGAATAGTCCTCCCACGGATAGCCGCCGGGATCGTCGTAGCTCGCGATCCAGTTCTCGTACTGGACCGGAACCGCATTGATCTGCCGCCAGCGGTAGCTGGAAGCCGGCAGTCCCCGTTGCCGCATCCACGGTCGCCAGCGCGTGCGGTGGAACGCCTGGGTGAAAAGCAGTGCCCGATGTTCTGCTGCGGTCACGGCCTGAAGCCACCCCGCGTAGCCCAGTTCCCCCTTGACCACCCTCAGCCACGCCTCTCCGACCCTGTCCATCTGGGCCATGTTATGAAGCTCGAAGACCAGGTCCGCCCAGAGATCGGACGCCGGCTTGCCCCGGCCCGCGTGAGGACCATCCTGGAAAACCGGATGGACGCGAACGACCGGCTCGGGTTCGAACCGGCTCTGAGCGTCGATTCCTTCCGGAGGTGGCGTGGGATCCCAGAAGATCCTGGCCCGGCTGCCGGAGCCGGCGAAGCGGGCCGCGGCCCAGGTTCGCAGCGGATCGCCGTCGACCAGGATGTCGTTCAGCACCGGTCGATCCGCAAGCAGCCGCTCGACCTGCTCCAGCCCGTGGGCGAAGTCATCGCCATCCAGCGGGACCGCATCGGATGCGGCCGCCCCGGAAATCCACCAGAAGCTGCCGGCCAGCACACACCGGATCAGCCGTCCGGCCATGTCGCCCGGTCTTCTTTCCTGACCACCAGCCGCAGCCCGGACCAGGTTTCGTCGATGGCGCAGATCTTGTTGTCGACCAGCCCTGCCTCCAGGCCGGCCGTCTGCACCGCGTTGAAATCCAGGGATGTCTTCATGCCCGATGATTCTTCGGCCAGGCCATCCACAATCCGCCGTCGGCCTCGAGCAGGGCCTGGCCGCGCGCCAGGCGATTCTCCAGTTCGCCCGGCGTCCGGACAAAAGCCACGATCACGTCGACACGGGAACGCGCGCGCCGCAGTAAATAGACGCCTTTCGGCAGTGGAGCCAGCGTCGCCTCGAACTGGTCCGGCGCACCGAGCAGAGCAACCCGGGACCCGACCTTGATGCCGAGTTTCTTTGCCAGGGGCGTGCCCGAATATCCCGCCATGCGCGCTGCCTACCCGGCCCGTCGGCCGATCCGGAAATGGAGAGGCCAGCGCACTTCCCGCGCGGTCTCGCCCCAGCGGTCGGTCAGCTCGGGCGCGAGCGCCGCGACCGGGTCGGTACCGGTTCGCTCGCGATTCCGCTGCACCGCCGACCAGCTGGCCAGGTAGGCCAGGTAGTCCTCGCAGCGCCATCGCACGGTCATCTCGAAATCCTCGGCCGGCAGTTCGTCGTAGGGAAAGGGGATCGATTCATAGCGTCTTTCGATGAGGGCGCGCTCGGGCGGCCAGTCTGGCTCGAGCCGACCATAGAATTCCTGGACTAGCGGGTCGATGGAGCCGGCGATCCGGTTCAACCCATAGCACCACAGCGCCACCACGCCGCCGGGCTTCAGCACCCGGCGCACCTCGGCGTGAAATCGATCCAGGTCGAACCAGTGCGCGGCCTGGGCGGCGGTGACGAGGTCGCAGCTCGCATCGTCTAGCGGCACGTCCTCGGCCGGCGCGACCCGGTAGTCGATGCCTGGAATGTCCCCGGTATTGGCGATCTGTTGCGGACTTGCGTCGGTGGCCAACACCCGCGCGAAGTGCTTCTTCAGGCCGCGGCTCGCCTGCCCGTTGCCGCAGCCCGCATCCCAGGCGAGTTCATGACCCTCGACCTGCGATGCCAGCCAGGCGAACAACTCGTCCGGGTAGCCGGGTCGCGCGGACGCATAGGCCTGCGCATGACCCGAGAAGTGGTCCTTGAAGGCACTGATTTCAGGATTGCCCACTCAGTTCTCCGTGGCGAAAACAGCTCACGAGGTGGTCGTTGACGACGCCGACCGCCTGCAGGTAAGCATAGACGATGGTGGTGCCGACGAAACGAAATCCGCGCCGCTTGAGATCCTTCGAGATCGCGTCGGAGAGTTCGGTGCTGGCGGGCACCTGCTTCATCGCCGTCCACCGGTTCACGATCGGCCGGCCATCGACAAAGTCCCAGAGATACTCGGAAAAAGACCCGCGCTCGGCCTGCAGGTCAAGAAAGCATTTCGCATTGCTTACCGTCGACTCCACCTTCAGCCGGTTGCGCACGATACCCGGGTCCTGCAACAGCGTCTCGACCCGGTCGGGTCCGAAACCGGCCACGGCGCCCGGATCGAAGTTCTCGAACACCTGCCGGTAGTGGGCGCGCTTGTTCAGGATCGTTCGCCAGGAGAGACCTGCCTGAGCGCCCTCCAGCGTGATGAACTCGAACAAGATCCGGTCGTCGTATACCGGAACGCCCCACTCCCGATCGTGGTACTCGAGTTCCAGCTCGGAGCCACCGGAGACCCAGTCACACCGTTTCATTCAGCCGACTCCGCAGCGCGCGCAGAAGGCGATCCGGTCCAGGTCCACGTTGCCGCCGCTCAGGATCAGGCCCACCCGCTTGCCGCGCAGTTCGTCGCGGTACTGCTCCGCGGCGGCCAGCACGGTGGCGGACGAGGGCTCGACGATGATCTTCAGGCACTCCCAGAGGCGCCGCATGGCGGCGAGGATTTCGTCGTCGCTCATGGTGACGATCCGGTCGACGTGCTCGCGGATCAAAGCAAATGTCAGGGGCCCTATCGTCGCCCGGAGACCATCGGCAATCGTATCCGGATCGATGTCGTCGATGATCTCTCCTGCCGCCAGCGAGCGAACCGCGTCATCGGCTCCGGCGGGTTCGGCCCCGATGACCCGGATGTCGGGGTTCATTCCCTTGAGCGCGATCGAGCAACCGCTGATCAAACCGCCGCCGCCCACCGGGACGATCACCACGTCCAGCCCCGGCACCTGGCCGGCGAGTTCCAATCCCGCGGTGCCCTGCCCGGCGATGATTCGCGGGTCGTTGTAGGGATGGATCACGGTGGCGCCGCTTTCGGCGACGACCTCTTCCAGGACCCGGGTGCGGTCAGCGAGTGTCGGTTTACAGGGAATGATCCGGCCACCGTGACGCTTGATGTTGGCCAGCTTGCTGGGCACCGCGCCCTCGGGCACGACGATATGGGCCGTAATCCCGCGATCCGATGCGGCTGCGGCCAGGGCCGCCCCGTGATTTCCGGATGAATGGGTTGCGACGCCCGCCGCCGCCTCAGCGTCGTCCAGCGACCGGACCGCATTACTGGCGCCACGGATCTTGAACGCGCCGGTGCGCTGCAGGTTCTCGCACTTGAAGTGGAGTTCTGCGCCCAGCGCTGCATCCAGCCGCCGGGACCTGAGCACCGGCGTCGTGTTGACCGAGGACCCGATTCGGCGCGCCGCGGCTTGCACTTCCGTCAGTCCAGGCAGATTGTCCTTCATGGTGTTTGGCCCCGGCGTTGGTCGAATGGCGCGGTCGATTGGTATGTTTGGGGGAGTATCGCAAAAACACCTCATCCGTGGCAGGATGTTCGGCCGTTCTCAAGCCCGGATCAGTTACCCCATGCCCAAGGAAAGCAGCGTCCGAACCGTCTATCGCGAACAGTATCGGGTTCCCGCCTTTCTCATCGATGCCGTCCGACTGCGTTTCCAGATCGATCCGGAAGCCACCCGGGTCAGCGCCCAGCTGAGCGTACGCAGGAATCCCGACAGCGGCGACGACAACGAACCCCTGATCCTCGACGGGCAGGACATGGAACTGCATTCCGTTTCCCTCGACGGACGGGAACTGGATGAAGAGCAGTACGAAGTCGATGCGGAAAGCCTGACGGTCCCCGACGTACCCGACCGTTTCGAACTGCAGACCGTGACGACCATTCGGCCCGCGGACAACACGGCACTCGAGGGCCTTTACCTGTCCGGGCCGTTTCTGGTGACCCAGTGCGAGGCCGAAGGCTTTCGGAAGATCACCTATTTTCTCGATCGCCCGGACGTGATGGCCCGCTTTTCCGTCCGCATCGAGGCAGATGCACAACGCTTTCCGGTGCTGCTGTCCAACGGAAACTGCGTCGAGACGGGTGAGTTGGACGGCGGACGGCATTACACCGAGTGGGACGACCCGTTTCCCAAGCCCAGCTACCTGTTTGCCCTAGTGGCCGGGGACCTGCAGCACATCGAGGACACGTTCCGCACGGCCGACGACCGGACGGTGACGCTGCGGATCTATGCCGAGCCCGAGAACATCGACAAGCTCGACTACGCCATGGCCAGCCTCAAGCGCTCCATGGCCTGGGACGAAGAACGCTTCGGACTGCTCTACGACCTGGACATCTTCAACATCGTCGCGACCAACGATTTCAATATGGGCGCGATGGAGAACAAGAGTCTCAATATCTTCAATGCCAAGTACGTGCTGGCGAGGCCCGATACGGCTACCGACTTCGACTACCAGGGCATCGAGGGCGTGATCGGTCACGAGTACTTCCACAACTGGACCGGCAACCGGGTCACCTGCCGGGACTGGTTCCAGCTCAGCCTCAAGGAGGGCCTGACCGTTTTCCGCGACCAGGAGTTCTCCTCGGACATGCAGTCCCGCGCGGTCAAGCGGATCGAGGACGTGCGCATGCTGCGCTCGGCGCAGTTCGCCGAGGATGCCGGCCCGATGGCTCACCCGGTTCGTCCCGACAGCTATATCGAGATCAGCAACTTCTACACCCTGACGGTCTACGAGAAGGGCTCGGAGGTGGTCCGCCTCTATCACACGCTGCTCGGGGAGGAGGGCTTCCAGAAGGGATTGCGACTCTATTTCGAGCGGCACGACGGCCAGGCCGTCACCTGTGACGACTTCCGGCGCGCCATGGCCGATGCCAACGGGACCGACCTGGAGCAGTTCGGACGCTGGTACAGCCAGGCCGGCACGCCGATCGTCGAAGCCAGCGACAAGTACGACGAGACCAAGGGCGAATACCGCCTGACGCTCAAACAGCGCACCCCGGCCACGCCCGGCCAGCCCGAGAAGCTGCCGCTGCAGATCCCGGTGCGCGTCGGACTGCTCAACAACGCCGGGCACGATCTGCCGCTGAAGCTGGCCAACGGCGACCTCGGCGGAGAAGGCGACGTCCTGGTCTTGAACGAGGCAAAGCAGGAGTTCGTTTTTGAAGGCATCGGCCAGCGGCCGGTGCCGTCCCTGCTTCGCGGCTTCTCCGCCCCGGTCATCCTCAAGTATGCGTACACGCGGGACCAGCTGGCCTTCCTGATGGCCCACGACAGCGATTCCTTCAATCGCTGGGATGCGTCCCAGCGACTGGCCTCCGAGGTCATCCTCGAACTGGTGGACGATCCCGATCGTCCCGTGGATCAGCGGCTGCTCGATGCGGCCCTGCGGGTAATCGAAGACCGGTCGACCGATCCCGCCCTGCTCGCCGAGGCGCTCCGCCTGCCCGATGAGGATTACCTCGCCCAGCAGCACAAGACCATGGATTACCCGGCCATCTTCGAGGCCCGGAAGAAGGCGCGTCAGGCCATCGCGACGCATGCGGCTGACGAACTGGAGGCCGCCTACCAGCGACTGACCGGCAGTGGTCCCTATCGGCCGGAACCCGCCGAGATCGCCCGGCGCTCGCTGCGCAACACCTGCCTGGCCTACCTCGCCTGCAGCGGTGACGACGCAGCCTTCGAACTGGCCGATCGTCAGTATCGGGATGCAGACAACATGACCGATCGCTTTTCGGCGCTCGTGACACTGGTGCACAACGGAGCATCCCAGGCCGATGCCGCCCTGGAAGACTTCTATACCCGCTTCGAAAACGACGCCCTGGTGCTGGACAAATGGTTCGCAGTCCAGGCAGCCGCCCCGGTACCCGGGAGTCTCCAGCGTGTCGAGCGGCTCATGGAGCACCGCGCTTTCAGCATCCGCAATCCCAATAAGGTGCGAGCACTCATTGGTGCCTTCACCCGCAATCCGCTCGAGTTCCACGCAACGGGTGGGGCCGGCTACCGCTTCCTGGCCGACCGGGTTCTGGAACTCGATCGGCTCAACCCGCAGATCGCGGCGCGGCTGGTGTCGGCCTTCAACCACTGGAAGCGCCTGCCGGAATCCGGTCGCGAAGCCATGCGCAGCGAACTCGAGCGGCTGGTCGCGACCAAGCCGCTGTCGAAGGACGTATACGAGATCGTATCGAAGGCGCTGGCATGAGCCGCCGAACCGACCCTGTCGTCCGCCGGGCCACCCTGGAAGATGCGCCGGTCATCGCCCGCTTCAACCAGGCCATGGCGCGCGAAACGGAGGGGAAGGAACTCGACGCCGAGGTACTCGCCGCCGGCGTCCGGGCAGTTTTCGACGACCCAAATCGCGGCTTCTACCTGGTCGCCGAGTCCGACGAGTGCGTGGCCGGATGCCTCATGATCACCTATGAATGGAGCGACTGGCGCAACGGCATGTTCTGGTGGATCCAGAGCGTCTACGTGCACCCGGATTTTCGCCGCGAAGGCATCTACCGGACGCTCTACGCAGAGGCCCGGGCCATGGGGCGCAAAGCAGGGGCGATCGGCTTCCGTCTCTATGTGGAAACCGAGAACAGCCGCGCCCAGCAGACCTACGCGGCGCTGGGCATGGAGCGCTGCGCCTACGCCATGTTCGAGGAACTGCTCTGACCCCGCCAGGCCGCTCCTGCTGAAACACGGTTGATGAAGGTCGGTTTCCGTGGTTTTCAGGACGCTCAACGGCAGCTTCAAGCTGCCCCTCCGAGGCCGGTGCTTTGCGAACCCCCGGGGGGGCTGTGCTACGGTGACGAAATCGTCAAGAAGCAGCCAAACCAGAGGTTCCCGGTCCGTTTGACCTTTGAACACCGACCCGTTCGCCGGGCCGCCGCCCTCGTCCTGACCGCGACGACGTCGACGCCATGACCCTGAGCGTCCCACTGTGGGTCCTGCTCGCCTTCGCGGCGTGGACGCTTGTCGCCCTGCTCTTCACCGTCGGGGTGTATCGCTGGCATCGAATCCTCACCGGCCGCGACGCACTGAGCCATTGGCGGGCGGACCTCGTCCAGGGCCCGGACTGGTACCAGCGAGCCATGCGCGCTCACGCCAACTGCGTGGAGAACCTCGTGGTCTACGGTGCGATCTGCGTGGTGATCGTCGCCGGCGGTATCGAGGCCACGATCCTCGACCGACTCGCAGTCGTGTTGCTCGCAGCCCGCATCGCGCACACGGTGACGCATGTGGCCTTTCCCCAGACCGACCTCGTGAGCGGCATCCGCTTCGTGTTCTTCTTCGTCCAACTCGTCTGCATGATCTGGATGGGCGCCTTCATCGCACTGCAGGCGTAAGTCGCCCCTGCAACCCTCGATGGCGGGATCGGACGGGTTCGCTGAACCGCCCCGCTGCAGCGTCTATCATTAGATTTCCGATTCAATCGAAACGGGGCGAGCCATGACCGAATTTCTCAATGCCGGCAACACCGACGAGCTGTCCGGGGGCGGCCGCAAGGTTATCGAGATCAATGACCACGAGGTTCTTCTTCTCAAGGATGGGGGCAACTACCACGCCGTAAGCAACATTTGCACCTGCATCACTGCGGTCGTTGGGCACCCGCAGCCGGTGGATTCCTCCGACCCCCACACCCACGGCGGCCGCCTGGCAAGGTTGGAGGAGGCCGATGTCCGCGATGGTGGAATCGAGTGCCCCGAGCATCATTCCCGCTACGATTTACGTACCGGAAAACCCCTGTCCGGCGCGGCGGAAATCCCGCTCGACACCTACGAAGTGCGAGTCAGTGACAAGCAACTGGAAGTGGCCGAGATGGCCGACGCCGAGCGCCATTTCTACAACGACGACGGCGAATCGGCTCGTCCCTGAATCCGCGTCACCGCCAGGGTGAACTCATGCAAGCGCCGACGCCATCGTCGGCTCTTGCCGGATCGGTCTATCGGCTGCTTATTCCGCAGCAGTGACGCTTTTCGATCAGTTTTCGGTCTGGACGTCGGCCGCGATCATCCAGTTCGGATCGAGGCGCTTCGCGGGCTCGAGGTAGATTTCCTTCGCTTCCACCCGCAGGCAGTCGTTGGAGCCGACTTCGGCGGTCTTGCCGTCGTAGCTGACCTTCAGCGGCACCGTGTGGCGACTGTCTCCCACGCAGACTCGCACCATCCGGTCTTTCTTGTAGTCGACGACCTTCTTCTTGTCCTCTTCGAAAAAGTAATACTCGTCAGGTGGAGAGTAGATCTCCATCATGCGCTCCAGGGTCGAGCTCTGCCCCATGGCCGGGCCGGCGACAAGGAAGAGGGTTGCAGTGATTCCACTCACCAGGGTCGTCTTGGTCAACATTGTTGTTTCTCCTTAAATTCATTCAGTATCTCGATCCGCCTTGGTAATTGCGGACCTCGTCAAAAAGAAAGCAAGACGCGTACCAAGCGAATGACGACAACCAGCGATCCTCGCCTCGCCCTGATCTGCGGCCCCACCGCGAGCGTTCAAATACGAGAAGCCCTCAAGCTATTGATTATTAAATTAAAAGATCAGCCCCTTGATGCTAGGCTAGCGCATACTACCCAGACTCTCCGGAGGAATAAGCACATCGCGAAGTGCGCAAGCGAAGGAAGCCGGCCGAAGAATTTGCCGAGCCGGCAATGACCACTTCCTGATGGACCCTGTTCAACCAATATTGAATTTCTTACACACCTGCGACGAGTCAGTCTCCATTCCGACAATCGCCCGCGCCGGACCCACCGATGAGCCGTAAGGAAGGCTACGATCGCCGCCGGGCGCTGGCCTGGGCGATGTACGACTGGGGCAATTCGGCTTTTGCCACCAGTGTGATGGCAGCGTTCTTTCCGATTTTCCTCGGGGACTACTGGCTCGGGGAGTCAAAGGTCAACAGCACCTTTGTTCTGGGCACCACGAACAGCGCCTCGGGCCTGATCGTGATGCTGTCGGCACCCCTCCTCGGGGCCATCGCCGATCGCATGAGCGCGCGCAAGGGCAACCTGCTCCTGTTCGCCGTCGTCGGCGCCACCAGCACCGCCGCACTGACTTTCCTGCAACCGGGCCAATGGCTTGCCGCCGCCGTTCTCTTTGGAATTGCGGCCGTTGGCTTTTCTGCTGCGAATATCTTCTATGACGCGCTGCTGGTCGGAGTCGCGCCACCGCCGAAACGGGACTTCGTTTCGTCGCTGGGCTTTGCCGCGGGCTATCTCGGAGGAAGTCTGCTGTTCATCGTCCATGCCCTCATGATCAACTGGCCGGAGTGGTTCGGGCTGCAAGATCGCGCCATGGCCGTGCGGGTGTCGTTCCTCACCGTTGCCGTCTGGTGGGTCGTATTCACCATTCCGCTCCTGCTTCGCGTCCCCGAACCGCCCGGTGTATCACCTGCTCGCGGCTGGCAGGCACTGCGCTCCGGGCTCGCCGGACTGGCTAGCACCCTGCGCCAGGTAAAAGCCCATCGTCCCGTTTTGCTCTTCCTGGTCGGCTACTGGCTCTATATCGACGGGGTTCACACGATCATCCGCATGGCGCTGGATTTCGGCCGCCAGATCGGCTTCGGGACCAGCGACCTGGTGCTGGCCCTGCTGATCACCAACCTGGTCGGTTTCCCGGCGACGCTCGGGTTCGGGCGGCTGGGCGAACGGATCGGCTCGAAAGCCGGCATACTTCTGGCGCTTGGCGTCTATTGCGCCGTGGCGCTCTCGGCGTGGTTCATCGATCGCGTATGGCACTTCTATGTCCTGGCCGTCGCCATCGGTCTGGTCCAGGGCGGCGTGCAGTCCCTGAGCCGCTCCTTCTATTCCCGGATCATTCCCCAGGACAAGAGCGCCGAGTTCTTCGGCTTCTACAACATGCTCGGCAAATTCGCGGTGGTGCTGGGACCCTTCGTTGTGGGCGGAGTGAGTGTGCTCACCGGGAGCCCGAGGGTCTCGATCATGTCCGTGCTGGTGTTCTTCGTGGTCGGTGGCGCAATCCTTGCGATGGTCCGCGAAGGAAAATGACTTCCTGGCCCAGGCAGATTGGGGATCGGATTATGATCGCTGGTGCGCCGCATACGACCACCGGGACGGCATGGAGCTTGCTTCCTCGACCCTGAGTTGAAATAAAACGCAGGGATTACCATGAACAAACAGCTGTCGCTGGAACAGGCTGTCGAAATCACCCGTCGGGCATTTCTCCCCTATCAGACCCGCGTGGGAATCAACCGCGACAAGGGCCGGCTCGAGATTGCCGTAACAGACCGGCACGGCGATACGGTGGTGGACATTGATGACATCGAAAATTCCGAGGCCTGCGATCCGGAACGCCTGCGGGGCATCCTGGCCTTTGCCAGGGACCGCGCGGAGGCCCGCGGCTTCAGCCTGCAGCCCTGGTGGGTCAAACCCTAGCCTGTTCGGCACAGCGGCAAACCGCCGCGATCACTCGACGGCTCCGCGCGGCGGATAGTCGTGCTCCAGCACATACTCGATCGCGTCGATGAGATCGTCGTAATGAGGGCGGGCAAACGGCATGGATTGCACCGAAGCCGCGTAGACGATGCGGTCCGGCCGGATCAGAAACAGACCCGGCTCACAGAATCGATCGGGTTCGGCTTCGCTGATCGAGGAACTGATGTAAAGACCCCATGAACGGGCCTCGTCGATGCGCAGGTCGTAGCCGACGTTCAGTTGGTCGATACCCCACTCATCGACCGATTCTCTGGCCCGGGCAAGAGTGTCGCAGCTGGCCGTCATGACCTGGACTCCAAGATGATCGAGCCGGTCGAGACGGCGCTGCAGGTCGCTCAGATTGCTCGCGCAGACTGGGCAGTGCAAGCCGCGGTAGAAAACCAGCAGGGTGAAGCGCTCGGGCCGTTGTTCCGCCAGGGACCATCGCTCTCCGCTGACCAGCGGCAACTCGAGATCATGGGCGGGACGGCCGGGAAGAGGGGTGGACATGGCTGCCTGGCCTACCAGACCGCGATATCGCGGCCGAAAACCTCTTCGACCCCAACGACATCACGGGCAAGGCTCACGGCCCGATCGCGCGCATCCCTGGAACGGGCCCATCCGTCCAGATAAACATCGCTGTTGATCACGTGAACGGCGACCTCGTCAATTCCGGCATCGCGCAGGACCGCCTGGACCTCGGTGCGGAGTTGGTCATCGGTTCGATAGAACTCATCGGCATCGGTTGCCTCCGGCTCCTCGCCAATGATCACCGCCCCGGTATCGGGCGCATCGGGATTGTCGGCAAAAGGTGCCGGCGAACCGCATCCGACGGCGAGGGCGCCGGCGAGGCTGACGATGATGAGATTGTGTTTCATGGGGCATCCTGCATTCGCATCCAGTGCTGATCGATGCAAGACCCGGGCCAGAAAAAAGGCCGAGCCCGAAGGCTCGACCCAGGGAAATCAAACGTGCCGACATCCCACGATTTGCCCCGCCGCGCCGCATTCATTGCCAGAAACTACAATTCCGGCGTGTATTTCCTACAAGGTCAGGGGCTGTCACCGAGCGAGAGGATGCGCTGGCCATCGACACACAATGCGTTGTTGTCGGCGAGTCGGTTGCCAAAGTAGATATGGAACTCCCCGTGTGAAAGCACCTGGTCCCCGGTGAGGTCGACCTCCTCAAACTCATCCGCCAGCCCACGCAGGTCGAGGGCCTCGATCTTGTCGATTGCCTGTGACTCGTCGTCGTCCAGAGCAGCGAAAGTCGCTGCCAGGTGACGTAGGTCGACGTCGGGGTCTCTGAGTTGCTGGATGCTCTTGGCGGTTTCCTGGAGCGGATCGAAGTCCGCGTCGATGGCCCGCTTCTGGCCCGTTTCGCGTTGCTGCAACGCGGCCCGGTAGCGATTGTCGGCTACCGCTTGAGCACTGAGATCACGCTCCGTACAGGAGCCTCGCGCTGCTGATTCCGCAGTGGCCGCAGCGCCGGACGTGGTTTGCGCCTTTTTCCCTCCTGGCCGTTGCGCCGCCTCCGCTTCGCCCTGACCGGTGGCCTCGAGGTACTCGTTCCAGCACGGGTCGGTGCGATCATGGGTCAGGGCCCAATCCGTGTCGAAGTAATCGGGGCAAGGCTCACTGCCGAGATCATCGGTACGATCCTGCTTGAAGAACGGCTTTTGCAGATGCTTGTCGGTTTCCACCGGCTTGCGTTGCGGCTCATCGTCTTCTGCAGCCGGAACGTTCGCCCCGAGCGCAAGGCATGCAGCGCCCAGTGCAATCCATAGTGGTCGTTTGCTCATCGAGTCCTCCAATCGCTTTGATGGGTATCGATGAACTTGCAAATCCCGTGCCGCCCGGAAGACCTTCGACCAACGGGGGTTCGACGCCGGCGACAGATGAGGTACGCTGGATTACGATCTGGTTCACCGACAGTCGGCCGCGCCGGCCGCCCGCGACCAGGCTGGATCCCTGCTGGCAGCCCGCATTGCACCTGGCACCAAGCTTGTCGCCTGTCATCGACCAAATAGTGCCCTGACGAGGTTGCGATGAAACCAGACCTGTTGATTCTCGACGGCAACCGCGGACCCTCCGATCAGGTCCGCAAGCTGGCCGAAGCCCATGGCCTCTCCACCCAGACGGTTCGCACTTCGGAGGCGGCCCTTGAAGTGCTCAATGAGAACGCCCCGCGTACGGTCATCATCGTGTTGGCCTCCTACGACGACGACAAGGAGAAGTTCGAGCT
>JAWVZU010000088.1:0-13120 GCA_033722075.1 Lysobacterales bacterium | reverse complement strand
CCATCGGCGAGCTGTTCGGCGGTCAGGGCGATTCGTTCCCGACCATCTCCGATCCGTGTTCCGACATGCTCGGTCTGTCGGACCCGGCGTCCGCTCAGCCGCAGGATGTGGTCAACAACTGCATCAGCCAGGGCGTGCCGGCGGATGGCTCGTACGTACAGCCCAATCCGCAGATCCGGATCACCGTGGGTTCCAACCCGAACCTGCAGCCGGAGACCTCCGAGTCGGTGACGTTTGGTTTCGTCTACAGCCCGAGCTGGCTGGACGGCCTGGACCTGACGGTCGACTACTACAACATCGAGCTGGATGATGCCATCGGCTTCGTCGGTCCGCAGACCACGCTGAACGCGTGCGCCCAGAGCTTGCAGCTCTGCAACCTCATCGAGCGCGGCGTGATCGGCCAGGTCACGGACCTGCTGGCTGCCGGCGTGAACGTCAACTCCTTCGAGGTCGAAGGTGTGGACTTCCTCGCGTCCTACAGCTTCCCGGAGACCGATTTCGGCTTCTTCCGGGTGGTCTGGGACGGTGCCTACCAGGGCAAGAACGAGCAGACCGCGCCTGACTTCGGCAATCCGGATGGCGGAACGGTGTTCACCAACTTCCTGGGCTTCAACGCGGGCGATACCGCGTTCACCCGCTGGAAGTCGAACCTCGACGTCAACTGGAGCTACGGCGACTGGGAAGCCACCTATGGCATCCAGTATATCCACGGTCTGGATGAGACCTGCGCCATTCCGGCCGCATTCGGGTTCTGTAACCTGGATCGCGACGGTGACGGCAGCAACGAAGCGCGTCGCATCGGTGGTACCAGCTACCACGATATGCAGCTCAGCTATCACCTGAGCGACTACGACACGCGTCTGACGTTTGGTGTTAACAACATCTGGGACAAGGGTCCGCCCCTGTCGACGACGGCGTTCGCCAACAGCTACAACGCAGCCGACTACCGCACCCCGGGACGCTTCCCGTACGTGCGCGTGACGGTGGACTTCTAAGTCTGACTTAGGAAGTCTGAGCGTTTAGCGCTTCAGGAATCCCGCGGTCCTCAGGGGCCGCGGGATTTTTTTTGTCCACATTTCCTATAATTCCCGGATGCTGAACAAGGAACTGCAATGGACCGATGCCGCCGCTCGGCTGGCCGACGTGGGTCGGACCCAATTACCGGGCCTGCTCGAACCGGCTTTGGCGGATTCGCTGTTCACGTGTCTCCACGGCGAGGTTCCGTGGTCGCTGGCCCTGCGTGACGACGAGGCGTCCCGCACGCTGTCTGCCGAAGAGTACGCTCGCCTCGATGATGCCCAGCGCCGTGAGATCCTCGACGCCTGCTCGAAGCGGGCGGTCAACGGCTTCTCGTTTGCCTACGAGAGCTACCAGATGATCACCGCGTATCTCGCCAAGCAAAATCCGGACCTTCTGCTGCACCGCATGGTCGAGGCGCTCAACAGTCCGCAATTCCTGGGTTTTGCACGGGAGCTCACCGGAGATAACCGCATCGTCAAGGCGGATTGCCAGGCCACGAGCTATCGGCCCGGCCATTTCCTGACGCTCCATGACGACACCTATGAGGACGAGGGAAGGCTTTTTGCGTTCGTCCTGAGTCTGACCCGCCGCTGGCGCGCCGACTGGGGCGGGTTGCTGCACTTTGCCGACAGGAGCGGTCGGGTCATCGACACCTTCGTTCCGGCTTTCAACACGTTCAACGTATTCAAGGTTCCGATCCACCATTGCGTCTCGATGGTGACGCCCTTCGCTGGAGAGCCGCGCTACAGCATTACCGGCTGGTTGAGGTCTGCGTGAGCGACCTGCGGGCCCAACTGCAGCAAGCCGGCCAACTGGCACAGGCCGGGAGGCTCGGCGAGGCGGCGGAGATCTGCGAGTCGATCGTGGCAACCGATCCGGAGATGGCCGAGGCGTACCTGATCCTTGGTCTCGGTTCTGCGCAGGCAGGCGATCCCGACAAGGCCGTGCGCTACCTGGGGGATTACGTGGAACGGCGGCCGGCGGATCCCAATGGCTGGTACAACCTCGGTGTGGTCCATCAGCAGGGTCGGCGCTGGGAGGCCGCTGCCGAGGCCTTCCGCCAGGCCCTGGACCGGGCGCCCCGCATGATCCCTGCGGCGATCAACCTTGCCGCGATGGAGCAGGCGCGGGGCAGACCCGAGGCGGCCCTGGAAGTGCTTGCCCGGCAACCCGCAGAGAACGCCCAGGTTGCACGAGCGCTGGCTCGTCACTGGAGCGGGCAGGGGCAGGCGACGCGAGCGGTAGAGGCGCTCGAGAAGGCGCTCGAGAGCCACCCAAGGGAACCGGGCCTCCACGACGGTCTCCTGGAAGCATTGATTTTTGCCGGGGAACTCGACCGGGCAAGAACTGTCCTGGCGCGGGCCCGAGAACTGCTCGGCAATTCGCCGCGTCTGGACCTGCGACAAGGCCAACTCCTGCTGGCCGGCGGGGAGCTGCGAACCGCCGTGGAGATCCTGGAAGGCGTCCTCGAGCAGGCGCCGGGCGACCCCGAAGCCTGGAGCCTCGCGGCCGCGGCGCGGTCCCGGGTCGGTCGCCAGGCCGACGCGATCGCCGCCGCGCGGGAAGCCTGTCGCCTGGCGCCGTCGATCCCCCGCTACCATTTCAACCTGGCCGCGCTGCTGTCCAAGCGAACCGACAAGGCCGATCTTCAGGCCGGTCTCGCTGCCGCCGAGGCCTGTCTGGCGCTTAATCCCGGACATGCGCCGGCGGCTCATTGCCGGGGTCTCATCCAGGCCAAACTCGATGACCCGGACGTCGCGACCGAATCGCTGCGCCAGGCGGTTGCACTGGCGCCGGAGAATCCGACCTTTGGCGTGGACCTGGGTGACCACCTCACACGCCTCGGTGCGCTGGAGCACGCGGCCGAGGTATACCGCGAGGCCGCGGCCCGCTCCCCGGAAGATCCCCGTCCGCCGCGCCAGCTCGGCATCAACCTGATCAAGAGCGGTAGTCATGAGGATGCGCTGGAATCGCTGGATGAGGCCCTGAGGCACGCACCGGTCGACCAGCGCGCGATAGCCCATCGTGCCGTGGCCCTGCAGCACCTGGGGCGGCACGATGAGGCCGAGCGCTACCTTGGATTCAAGTCGCATATCCGGCGGACGCAGGTTGTCCCGCCGCGAGGCTTCGCCGACATCGGGACGCTCAATGCAGCGCTCGCCGAGGACATCGCCAGCCATTCGCTCCTGCGCTGGGAGCCGGTCGGGCTGGCCGCCCGCAACGGCGCGCTGACCGAAGAACTGCTGGCTGACGAAACACCGGCGATCATGGGTTTCGGCAGGCGCCTGCGGGAAATCATCGAGCAGCTACGCACCACCTGCCAGGCGGATCCGCAGGATCCATTTCTGCAGGCGATTCCCGGGCCCGACTACGAGCTCAATGTCTGGGCGACGCTGGTCCACGGCGGCGGCAACATCGACACCCACATCCACGAAGAATCCTGGCTTTCGGGTGCCTATTACGTCGAACTGCCATCCGACCTGGGCAGAGACGAGGCCGACCCGGCCGGCTGGATCGAATTCGGCAGACCGCACACCGATGTGCCTTTCGCGCCGGACTCGTATCTCGAACTCATTCGTCCCGAGCCCGGACTGCTGCTGCTCTTTCCGTCCTACCTGTTCCATCGCACGATTCCCCACCGTTCCGAAGATCGGCGGATCAGCATTTCCTTCGACCTGGTTCCCACATGAGCGCCACGCTCAAGGCCGCGGCGACGCAGCTGCAGCAGGGACAGGCGGACGCCGCTGAGCGCACCTGCGAGCAGATCCTGGCGGCTCAACCCGGTCACCCCGGAGCGACCCACCTGATGGCCCTGGCGTGGGCCGCGCAGGGGCGGCAGGAGGCGGCCATAGAGCAGCTCGAAGCGCTTGTCGACAAGAACCCCGGCGATCGTGAAGCGCGCCGCAACCTCGCGCTTCTCCTGCGACAGGTCGGGCAACTCGAGCGTTCCCGGCTTCACTATCGACGTATCGCCGAGGAAGCCGGGTCCGGGCAGGTAAAAGCCCTGGTGCAGGCTGCGGAACTGTCGATCGAGCTGGATCGGGAGGACCTGGCGCGAGCGGACCTGGAGGCGGCGCTCGCGGTGAGCGCGGACGACCCGGATGCGCTGGCGACTCTGGCGCAGCTCGAAGAGCAGCGCAACGAGGATGGCGCGGCTGAAAACGCGGCTCGGAAAGCCCTGGCCGCACGGCCGGATCACTTCAAGGCGGGCTACGTGCTGGCCACGGTCGAAGCCAAGTCCGGACGGGACGAATCGGCGCGGGAGCGACTCGGGACGTTGGCCTCGTCGGCAACCTCACCGGTCAACCGGGCCCTGGTGCTTGGCAGGCAGGCCCAGCTGGATGACCGGGCCGGGCAGTTCGCGCGGGCCTTTGCCGGATTCGTCGAGGCGAACCGTGCCCTCGCCACAGCGCCGTCGGTCCGTGCCATGACCGGGCAGGGCCCTTACGCGCTGGCCACGGTGCGCCGGGTCGCGGCACTCCTCGATCGTCCTGCTCCGGCTTCGTCCGCTAGCGACGCGACGCCGGTTTTTCTGCTGGGCTTTCCGCGATCGGGAACCACCCTGATGGATCGAATCCTCGCCGCTCATCCGGATGTCGGCGTCCTCGAAGAGCAGCCTATCCTCCTGCCCGCGATCGAACGGTTCATGGCGAGTGAAGGCGAATTGGGGGCGGAGCAGGCAAGGGTGCTGGCGGATCGGTACCTCGAGCGTCTGGTGGCCGCGAAGGACTCGGAAACAGCCCGCCTGTGGGTCGACAAGCTGCCGCTGAACACGGTCTACCTGGGGCTCATCAACCAGCTGTTTCCAAGGGCCCGCGTGCTGTTCGCGGTGCGGGATCCGCGCGACGTCTGCCTCAGCTGCTTCTTCCAGGTCTTCGGCATCAACGAGGCGATGAGCCATTTCCTCGACTGGCGGACCACCGCTGCATACTACCGGGCCGTCATGGATCTGGGCCTGGATGCGCTTGAGCGACGACAGATCAATGCCCATCGGATCCGTTATGAAGCACTGGTCGAGGAACCTGAAGCGAACATTCGGGCGATCCTGGATTTCCTGGAGCTGGAATGGCGTCCCGAGGTGCTCGATTTCCATCGGCAGATGCGTGGGACGCGCATCAACACCCCGAGCTATGCCCAGGTGACTCGACCCATCAACCGTTCGGCGACCGGCCGCTGGCGCAACTATCGCAAACCGATCGAGGCGGTAGCCGACCTGCTGGCGCCCGTCCTGGCGCGGCTGGATTACGCCTGAGACCGGGGCCGGATATAATGCGTCGGCATGGTTGAATCTGACGCCAACTCGCTGGCTTCACGCGCCAAGTCCGGGGATCCGGAGGCTGCCGAGGAGTATGCCCTCGAATTGCTTTCCGCCGCGCCGCCCGGCAGCGGCTCCTTTCGGGAGGGGATGGACTGGCTGGAGCGGGCGATCGAGGCGGGTCGTCTCTCGGCGCTGCTGATCAAGGGCAACGTCCACCTTCAGCATGCCTCTCTGGAGAATGCGGGATCGGTTGCCCGCCAATGCTACGAGGATGCGGCGCGGGCCGGTGACCCGGCGGCGGTCGAGCGGTTGGCGGACCTGTACCAGTTCGGTTACGGCGTTGCCGAGGACCCGGCCAAGACCTTTTCTCTCTATCGGCAGCTGGCAGGCTATGGATTTCCCAGCGTCCTCTGCCAGACCGCCTACCTTTACAGCGAAGGCATCGGTTGCGACCGGGACGAGGTCGAAGCGTCCAATCTGGTACTCCGGGCGGCCGCCCAGGGGCATACCCTGGCGTTTGTACTGGCCAGCCTGCGCTACGGTCAGGGCAGCGGCGTTCCGGTGGACGCGACGATCGCCGCGGCCTGGATGGAGCTGGCTTCCGCCCGGGGCTTTCCCGGCGCCGAGTCTCGCTGGCAGGGCATGCTGGAGGGCCTGGACGAGAACTCTCGGAACCGATCCCGCGAACTGGCCGACGAGATCAAGCAGAACCTCCGGACGCTGGGACAGCAACTCAGGGCGCTTTCGATCGGCGAGGATGACCCCGAGTATCTGACCCGGTTCAATGAACTGGTCGAGCAGAACTACGCGGAGCTGGCCCTGGCGGAACTGAGCCTGCAGCCGGACACCCGGGGCTTCGAGATCCGGCGCCGCGGGCCCCGCAGCTTTTCGCCGGAAGCCTGTTCGTGGTCACCGCGGGTATTCCGTATCCCCGGGTTCGCCAGCGAAGAGGAGATCGCCCACCTGCTGGACAGCGCGCAGCCGCTTCTGGTCGGCACGGCCGAGGCCCGGGAACAGGCCCGAAAAGCCGTCGAAATCGATGCCTTCGACGGCGAATGCGCGATCATCGCCCAGCATCTGGCGACGCCGGTGACGCGGAACCTCACGGCTCGCTTCGCCTTGGTGACCCAGGTGGGGCAAAAGCATTTCGAGCCGATGTCGGTCCTTCGCTACAGCGTTGGACACGAGTACAGCCCGCACGTGGACTATTTCGACGCCGAGCGTATGGAGCGGCACCGGGAAGTCGGCGATTTCGGTGGTCAGCGGATCATGACCGCCCTGATTCACCTGATCGTCGCCGAGTCCGGCGGAGAGACCTTCTATCCGGCGTCCGATACGGTGGTTGATGGCGCGCCGGGCACGGCGGTCATCCACCATAACGCCAAGCCGGACGGGCTCGGGGACCCGGCTTCCCTGCATCAGGGCCGGCCCATCGATGCCGGCGAGAAGTGGCTGGCCAGGACCGCGATTCGTGAGGCGCCACTCTACGACAATGAACTGGTGACGCTTTGAACCGGCGCCTCTCCGAGTTCGTGCGGGTCTACGACGAGGCCATGCCGGGCGAGATGTGCGACCGCATGGTGGCGCTGTTCGACAAATCGCGCGTCGTGCGGCGAACCGGGGAAGGCCTCAAGTCCTTCGACGAACTGGTCATCGACGGGGTGCCCGAGTGGACCGCGCACCAGATTGGCCTGGAGAAGCTCAAGGATCAATGCCTGCAGCGTTATCAGAGAGACTGCCCCGGGGTCTATCCGGAGGCCTACGATTTCGAAGCTTTCCGAATCAAGCGCTACAACCCGGAACAGGGCGACGAGTTTCGTGAGCACGTGGATGCCTACAACCTGGTCTCGGCCCGGCGCTACCTCGTCTGCTTCTGGTATCTGAACGACGTGGAGGAGGGGGGAGAGACGATCTTCCCCAGCCTGCGCCTGCAGGTACGGCCGCGGCGGGGGCGGGTGGTCATGTTTCCGCCGTTCTGGATGTTCGATCACGCGGGCCTGCCGCCGCGCAGTTCCGCCAAGTACATCATCAGCACCTATTTCCTGTTTTCGAACTGATCCGATGGGCATGCTCCGCTGGCTTCCGCTTTTGCTGCTCCTGGCTGTCTGGCCTGTTCGTGGCGGCGGACCGGGAGAAACGCCGAGCGGCTTGTGACCAGGTCACGGCGGCGTACGCGGCCGTCAGAGTGAAAAGTCAAAAGTGAAAAGGAAGGGCGGCGAATGTCGTCTCTTTCTACTTTTCACTTTCCACTGGATGTGCCGGGTCACCGGCTACTCCATGATCGGCGGTTCGGTAACGCCGTCGGCAGCGGAGATGGACTTCAGGTGGCGCAGCGCCTTCAGCTGGATCTGGCGGACCCGCTCCCGCGTGACGCCGAGGGCCTCGCCGACCTGCGCCAGGGTTTGCCGCGCGTGACCATGCAGTCCGAAGCGGCGCTCGACGACTTCCCGTTCCCGCCGTGGCAGACGGTCGAGCCAGCCGTCGATCTGGCGACCGAGGCGTGCATCGGCCAGCAGGATGCAGGGGTCCGGATTGTTGTCGTCGGCCAGCGCCTCGATCATCAGCAGGTCGCTGTCGTGGCTGACCGGAGTGTCGATGGATGTGGTCCGCTCATTGAGCCGGAACATCCGGTCCACCTCGTCGATGCTGCATTCCAGTCGCGCGGCGATGGCCTCCTTGCCGGGCGGACCGTCATTCTGCTGACTCAGTTCGCGCACGGCCCTCAGATAGGCCGTGATGTCGCGGATGACGTGGATCGGCAGTCGGACCGTCCGGGCCTGGTTCATCACCGCGCGCTCAACCGACTGGCGTATCCACCAGGTGGCATAGGTCGAGAAGCGGAAACCCCGTTCCGGGTCGAATTTTTCCACGGCCCGCATGAGGCCGATGTTGCCTTCCTCGATGAGATCCAGGAGCGGCAGGCCCCGATTGATGTAATGGCGGGCTATGTTGACGACGAGCCGGAGATTGGCTTAGATCATGCGGCGGCGGCCCTCGTCGTCGCCGGCCCGTGCGGCGCGGGCGTAGCGGATCTCTTCTTCTGGAGTCAGCAACGGTGTGAGGCCGATCTCTCGCAGGTAGAAAGTGGTCAGGTCCGTGGCTTTCGGCACCGTCGAGGCCCACCGTTTCCGGTCTTTGCTGCCCCGTTTGCCATTGCCCTCGGCCATCGTCCGGTCTGTGGAAGGTGAGTCGCCAGATCTCCAAACGTATTCGATCTGTGAACAACTGACAATGGTTTTGCCCTGCGCCGGGCAATTTGTCAACGCCGCGGCAGGTGGCTGGAGGGGTTGACGGGTTGCCCGTTGTCGCGGATTTCGAAATGCAGCATCGGTTCGGAAGTTCCCGTTCGACCGAGTTCGGCGATCTTCTGCCCGGCCCGAACCCGTTCGCCTTCCTTCACCAGCCGTGCCCGGTTGTGCCCGTAGGCGCTCAGGAAGCGCTCGTCGTGCTTGATGATGATCAGTTCGCCGTAGCCGACCAGCCCGGAGCCGCTGTAGACAACCTCTCCGTCGGCCGCGGCGCGCACCTCGTCCCCCACGCTTCCGCCGATATCGATGCCCTTGCGACCGGGATCGCTGGCCGAGTAGCTGCTCAGGATCTTGCCGTCGGCCGGCCACTGCCATTGGAGTGGACCGGTAGCCGGTGCGCCTTGTGCCGGGGTCGGAGCCGGCTCCTGGGGCGTGGGTCGCGGTTTGGACGATGACGCGGCGGGTGATGGAATGGTCGGGGAGGATGCCCGGTCGTCGGGTTTCGGCTGGGAGGGCGGCGGAGAAGCGGGCCTGGACGGCAATGCCCGCGTGCTTGCCGCCGGAGTGTCCCGGCGCTCCACCCGACCCCGCGGCTCGCTCAGGCGAAGCCGTTCGTTGGGAAAGATCGTGAATGGCGGGCCGATGCCGTTCCAGGCTGCAAGAGTCTTGTAGTCGAGGCCATAGCGCCAGGAAATGGAATAGAGCGTGTCGCCCTTGCGGACCACGTAGTAGGAGGGGCGCTGGACCCGCGTATCCGATTCCGCGGCACGGCGATAGGGGTTGGAACTGCGATCATAGATCGGCGCCGGTGATCGGCTGCTGCAGGCCAGCAGCGTTGCGATCAGTCCGAACAGCAGAAATCTCATCGAAGCCCCAGGTAGATCAAAACCACCGAGACGATGATAACCACGCCCCAGCCCAGCCATTCAATATGTCTTCTGATCTGGTCCGCCATGGTCACGGCCCCGGCCTTGATGAGCCACGCCTCGAGAAAAAAGCGCCCGCCGCGGCCGGCCAGTGAACCTGCAAGAAAGGGGACCAGAGGCATGCCCACGACGCCGGAGGCGATGGTAAAGACCTTGAAGGGAATCGGCGAAAAACCGGCGACCAGAATGAACCAGAAACCCCAGCGATCGAAGGAGGCCTGGGCAGCCTGAAAAGGTTCCCAGTAGCTGGTGGTGGCCAGCCAGGGCTCTATCGACTCGAAGGCGAAGTAGCCGATCAGGTAACCGACCAGACCGCCGAGCACCGATGCAGCCGTCGTCAGCGCGGCCAGCCGCCAGCCACGCTCGGGGCGAGCCAGGATCATGGGGACCAGCATCACGTCCGGCGGAACCGGGAAGACGGTCGATTCGGCAAAGCTCAGGGAGGCCAGGTATGCCGGCGCGTGACGGTGGGTCGCCCAGCGCAATGCCCGGTCATAGAGGGGGCCGAAGATCGGCATCAACGAGCGGTCACGTGAAGCGGAGAACCGGAGCACGCCATCAACCCGTTCCCGGCAGCAGGGGGACGAAGCTCACGTCCCCGAGGCCCTTTTGCTGGAAATCGGCGCCCCGGCGACAATAGACCCGCAACTCCTGGCGCCCTTCGGGGCCGACCGGTGCGACCAGCACGCCGCCGTCCTCGGCGAGCTGCGCAAAGAGTGCCTCCGGGACGGAGCGGGCGGCGGCGGTGATCATGATCGCATCATAGGGAGCATTGGCCGGCCACCCCTGGTGACCATCGAGGCAGCGGGTGCGGATATTGCGCAGCCCCAGCGATCGGAATTTGCGCCGGGCCAGGCGCCAGAGTTCGTCGATCCGCTCGATGGTGAAGACCTGCTCGATCCGTTGGGCCAACACCGCCGCCTGGTAGCCCGAACCGGTGCCCACCTCGAGAACCGTCCGCGGAGGCTTGCCGGCGCTGATCAGTTCCTGGGTCATCTGGGCAACGACCAGCGGTTGCGAGATGGTCTGTCCGGCGCCGATCGGCAGCGCCGTGTCTTCATAGGCCCGGCTGGCCAGGGCTTCTTCCACGAACATGTGGCGCGGCACGGTGCGGATGGCGTTCAGGACCGTTTCGTCGTGTACGCCATGGCGGCGCAGCCGATCCACCAGGCGGTTCCGGGTGCGCTGCGAGGTCATGCCTATCCCTTGCAGTTCGGCGCGGGTCATCAGTTTTCTAGTTGGTCAATCCAGCCGCTGACTTTTTCCAAAGCCTGGTACCGGGTCAAGTCTACGTGGATCGGGGTGATGGATACATAGCCGCGCCTGATGGCGTGGAAATCGGTCCCGGGTCCGGCGTCCTGCTCCCCGCCGGGGGGACCGATCCAGTAGACCGGGCGCCCTCGCGGGTCGGTTTGACGCACGTAGGGTTCGGCCCGGTGGCGATGGCCCAACCGGGTCACCTCGAAGCCAGCCAGGTCGGCCCAGGCGCGGTCGGGCACGTTGACGTTGAGAATGGTGTCGGCCGGCAGGGGATCCCGCAGCAGCAGCTTGATCAGATCCTGTACTGCGCGTCCGGCGGTGTCGAAGTGGGTAGGGCTGCCCTCGTACACCAGGGAGACGGCAATGGCCGGGAGTCCCAGGAACCGCCCTTCCATTGCCGCCGCGACCGTTCCCGAATAGATCACATCGTCCCCGAGATTCCCGCCTGCATTGATCCCCGATACGACCATGTCCGGCTCTTCGTCGAGCATGCCGGTCAGCGCGAGGTGGACGCAATCGGTCGGTGTGCCGGCGACCCGGTGGCGGCCGTCCGAGGCATCGATGACGCGAATCGGCTGGTCCAGGGTGAGCGAATTGCTCGCGCCGCTGCGGTCCCGGTCGGGTGCGAAGACGGTGACCGAGGCGATCTCCGAGAGGTGGCGCTCCAGGACCTTGATACCGGGCGCGTCGATGCCGTCGTCGTTGCTGATCAAAACGTGCATGTGGTTCCTTTCGACCTGGGGCGAGCGGGAAGTTCGTTCCTGGGCGACTGGTCGTCAACCGGTCTCCACAACGAGTTCGCTATGATGGAGAACATGGGAAAAGTCAGCAAGAGCGACCGGGAACTTTTTCGCGACGCCATCGGCGACGTGGAGCCCGTCCGTGATTCGCCGGCACGGGTCGAGACGCGCCGCAAGCCCAGCCCGGAACCCCGCATGACCGAAGCGAGCGAGCAGGCGGTCTTCGAGGAACTGCTCAGCCGGGACCCTGACCTGGAGAAGATGGAGTCCGGGGAAGAGCTCGCCTATCTCGCGCCCGGTGTCCAGAACCGCATTCTGCGTCGCCTTCGGCGCGGCCGCTACAGTGTCGGCGCCGATCTGGACCTGCATCAGATGAGCCTGAGCGAGGCCAGGAGTGCCGTCGTGGCGTTTCTTCGTGATGCGCGCGATGCGGGTATCACCTGCGTCAAGATCGTCCACGGCAAGGGACTCCGTTCGCCCAATCGCATGCCGGAACTCAAGCGCATGGTCAACGGACTGTTGCGCCGCCGCTCGGAGGTGGTGGCTTTCGCATCCGCGCCTCGTGCCGACGGCGGGACCGGTGCGGTCTACGTGCTGCTTCGCAGGTAACGGCCGGAGATCCGGCGCACGCTGGTCGAATGACCCACACCGCCGGGAAGCCTGGTCATCGCCCCGAGAAAGTGACCTGCTGACTCAACCCGAACCGGCCAGCACCTCTTCGAAGCGCTGCAGGGATGCCTCGGTCACGTTCCAGGGGACGACCAGCCGGAAGAGGCCCGGATGCCCCGGCCATGGGTAGTAATCGAACCCCGCGCCCCGCAGGGCTTCGTCCAGCTGCGGCTCCAGGAAGGCAAAAACCTCGTTGGCCTCGGTCGGATAGGCGAGCCGGGCATGTTCCGAAGCGTCGATGGCGCCGGCGAGTCGCGCTGCTCCGGCGTTTGCCGCCGTCGCGAGCTTGAGCCACCGGTCCTCGTCCAGCCAGGCCAGAAGCTGGGCCGAGACATAGCGCATCTTGCTCAACAGGTGGCCACCTTTCATGCGTCGCCGACTCAATCCGGCCACGAGATCGGGATCGAAAACGACCACCGCCTCGGCCGCCATCGCGCCGTTCTTGGTGGCGCCCAGGGTCATCAGGTCCACGCCGGCCCGCCAGGTCAGCTCCGCGGGCGTATATTCCAGGAAGGCGAGCGCGTTGGCAAAGCGGGCGCCGTCCAGGTGGACGCGCATGCCGGCTTGCCGGGCCACGGCCGCAAGCTCGCCGATTTCCTCGGCGCGGTAAACGGTTCCGCACTCGGTGGCCTGGGTCAGCGAAACCCCCGCGGCAACCGGTTCGTGGTCGCCCTTGATGCCGAACCAGCCCAGGCGTTCCTGCAGCCCCCCGGATGTGAGCTTTCCGTTCTCGCCGGGAAGAGGAATGAGTTTCAGTCCGCCACCGTAGAATTCCGGGGCGCCGCACTCGTCGACCGCGATATGGGCCTCCTCATGGCAGAAGACGGCGCCATAGGGCGGGCAGACCTGGGCCAGGGCGATCGAGTTTCCGGCCGTGCCGCTCACCAGCGGCAGCACGAAGACGGATTTCTCGAACCACGCGGAGAAGGCGTCGTCGAGCCGGCCGGTGAGTTTGTCGGCGCCGTAGGCGTGCGCGTCGCCCGCGTTCGCGCAGCAGAT
>JAWVZU010000087.1:0-13214 GCA_033722075.1 Lysobacterales bacterium | reverse complement strand
CATGCGGCACCGCACCCCGCACTTCGGTCATATCTTCTCGGGCGAAGGCTACTCGGCCGGCTACTACGGCTACATGTGGGCGGACGTGCTGACCTCCGATGCCGCGGAAGCATTTGCCGAGGCGCCGGGCGGCTTCTATGACGAAAACGTCGCCAAGAAGCTGGTCACGTACCTGTTCGCGCCGCGCAACGCGATCGATCCTGCGGAAGCATACCGGCTGTTCCGCGGGCGTGATGCGGAGATCGATGCACTGCTGCGCGACCGGGGTTTCCCGGTTCCGGCTGACAGCGGCTCGCCCACCGGGGCCAACTCCGGGGACTGAGTCCGACTCACAACCGCACTACCGAAAAGGCCCCTTCACCGGGGCCTTTTTGTTTTGCCCTCGCATCGCTGGCGCGATGGGTTAGAGCGGAGCCATGAAGGCTTGAAGTGCGACGGGCCTTTGGGAGCGGTCCCCTGCTCGCGTCGGCAGGGCGGGAACCTGACTCCCTTCATGCCTCCACACCTTGATGGTTCCGCTCTAGTCAGCTCGCGTAGCAAGCACTTCCCTGCCTTTCCTGTTTTTTCATGGTTGCCGCTTTATCAGCGCTCTGGCTCCGCGTCACCGCCGACGTCAGCGTGGTAGTCGATCTCATCCCGCGAAACCGCACCTCCCGAAATCACGAAGCTCATCGCCTCGTCCATGGTCCAGTCCGTGTCGACCAGCGCCTCCCTGGGCACGATCTCCAGGTAGCCGGAAGTGGGATTGGGTGTAGTCGGTACGTAGACCGCGGCCAGCTGGCGCCCGGTGGCGCGATCGGTCATGGTCTTGGTGACCAGGCCGATGGTCTTCATGCCCTTGGAAGGAAACTCGATCATGACCACCCGCTTGACGCCTTCCGGTTTCGACTGCAGGGCATCGATGAGTTTCTTGGTTGAGCCATAGACCTGCTGAACCACCGGAATCCGCAGGATCGTCCTTTCCGCCCAATGCACCACCCGCCGCCCGGCAACGTTTGTCGCTATCCATCCCAGCGAGATCATCAGCACCAGGGTGATGATCAGCGCCGCAGTCCACTGGAACCAGGTGTCGTCCAGCAGGGTGCGAATCCAGGGCAGGTGGCCTTCAAGGGCAGGAAATGTCCTACGCACGGCGGGCATGCTGACGCCCGCCATGGCTTCGAGAATGAAGCGACAGACGAGAAACGTGACCCAGATCGGGATCGCGGTGAGAGCGCCGGCGAAAAAATAGCGTTGCAGTCGCGCAAACATCGTCTCCCCCGATTCATCAGAACGGGCACGCGCCGTCGCGAGACCCCGTCCAGTGAGCATAACCCGCCCTGAGGTTATAAGACACGGCTTGAAAGCCCTGTCGATCTCCATCCGACACCGCGTTGGTCGGGCCCGCCACAACGAGTTCTTCAAGGGTGATAAGTTGCAATACCCCGCCCGGCTGGTATGGTTTCTGAAGGGTTTCCGGGCCGCTGCTCACCGAGACCAGCCCAGCCGCGACGCCCTAAGTCTTTCTGGAACCTCTGATTCGAGAGGCATCAAGCTCGGATCGGGGTTTTGCATTGTCCGGCTCAAACGCCGGCACCTTCGGCAGGTACGCCTGTCGTCTCAAACAGTCCGCAGTGCGGGCTGTATCGGTCAAAGAAAATTCGGAACAGGGTGATGAACAGATCCAAGTTGGCGATTGCCATCGCATATGGTTTGGCTGCCTCCGTCGGCGCCACCGGTGTCCAGGCACAGAACCAGGAGCAGGAGCAAACCAAGCGGAAGAAAATTGAAGAAGTTGTCGTGACGGCAACCAAGCGGGAGGAGTCCCTGCAGGACGTTCCCATTGCCGTTTCGGCCATGACCACCGAGACCCTCAACCAGCTCGGCGTCTCCAACTTCGAAGATTATGTGCTGCAGATGCCCGGCGTCACCGCTGGCGGCAGCGGCCCGGGACAGAACACGGTTTACATTCGAGGTGTTGCTTCGACCACGCCCAACCTGACGACGGCCGGCGTTGCCGGACTCGCGCCCAATGTTGCTTTTTACCTGGACGAGCAGCCGCTCTCCCAGCCCGGTCGAAACCTCGATGTGTACGCTGCCGATCTGGCTCGGGTCGAGGTCCTTTCCGGGCCTCAGGGCACGCTCTTCGGCGCCAGCTCGCAGGCGGGCAACGTTCGCCTCATCACCAACAAGCCGGACCTCTCCGGCAGCTACGGCTACGTGAAACTCGGCGCCGGTTTCGTCGAGGACGGCGACTCCGACAGCAAGATCGAGGGCATGGTCAATGTGCCCCTGAGCGAGAACTTCGCGATTCGAGCGGTCGCCTATGCGGACAGCAAGGGCGGCTACATCGACAACGTACCCGGCACCATCGACGCCAGCGAAAGCGCGCGATTCCGGCCGGCCGGCACGATTCGGGAAAACGGCGTTCCGGTCAGCGACCAGCGCGCGGGTTTCCAGTCGACGGCGGACCTGAGCGACGTCACCTTCCTCACCGCGGACAACAACTCGCTGGTGGAAGAGGATTTCAACGAGACCGATTACCAGGGCATTCGCCTGAGCGCCCGCTGGGACATCAACGAGAAATGGTCTGCACTGGTTTCGCACCAGCAGCAGGACCTGGATGCGGACGGGGTCTTCTTTGCCGATCCTGATCTGGGCGATCTGGAAGTCCAGCGCTTCAGCCCGGACCGGCTCGAAGATACGTTCGACAACACCAGCTGGACCGTCGAAGGACTGATCGGTGACCTGGAACTGGTTTACACCGGCGCCTACACCGATCGCGACACGGACCAGACGGTGGACTACACCGACTATCTGTTCGTTGGCCAGTATCTGCCCTACTACATCTGCGATGGCTCCGTGACCTACCCGGGGAGCGCCGCGCCATCCGGTACCTGCCAGCCCCCGAACCTGTTCGTGGACAGCAACTCCGAGACCGAGGTGCAAACCCACGAGATCCGGGTTTCCACCGATCCGGGGAAAGCATTCCGGCTCACCGCGGGGGGCTTCTATCGGGACCTGGAACTGAAGGAACGCAACGATTTCACCTATCCGGGCTCTGAAAACGCCGTTCTCTTCGGCCAGATCGGGTTCTCCCCGAACTTCCCGCAGATGACCGGTTACACGTCCGATCCCGGACCGTTTCCGGAGGGCGTGATCTTCCGCAACGACATCAAGCGAACGGACGAGCAGTTCGGCCTCTTCGGCGAGGGGACCTACGACTTCAACGAAGAATTCTCGCTGACCGTCGGTGCGCGCTACTACGATATCGAAGTGGATTTCGAAGGCAGCGCCAACTCCTCGTTCTGCAACGGTTTTCAGGAGGACGCCGACGCCTTTGGCACGGACATCAGCGATCTCTACAACGCGGACGGCGAGTATGAGTTCATCGGCACCTGCGATACGAGCCGCCATATCGTCTATACCCAGGGGCAGAGCGTTGCGGACATCCTGGCAACGGACCCTGCGCTGAGCGAAGCCCAGGCCAACCAGATCTTCAACGCCCTCAACGCGCCCGACAAGGCCGCGACCGATGGCGTGATCTTCAAGCTGACCGGCCAGTGGCGACCGAACGACGCCCAGCTGTTCTACGCGACCGTATCGGAAGGCTTCCGGCCGGGACTGTTGAATCGCCCGGGCGGCGCCCAGGGGCCCAACAACTTCACCGTACCTTTCGAGCTCGACACGGATGAGGTGACCAACTACGAGGTGGGGATCAAGTCGGATTTCTTCGACAACACGTTCCGCCTCAACGCCAGCCTGTTCTTCGTCGACATCGAGAAGCTGCAGACCACGATCTTCGACCCGAGCATCACCAACCTGTTCTTCTCGGACAATGCGGCCGATGCCGAGGTACTGGGGATCGAAGGCGACTTCGTCTGGGCCCCGCCGGTGGACGGACTCACGATTGCCGGCGCATTCTCGCTCCTCGATACGGAAATCACCGACGTCCTGACCCCGACCAACGACGTCCGGCAAGGCGACGAACTCGCTTTCGCTCCGGACTTCCAGGGCAACATCCGGGCTCGCTACGAGTGGCCGTTCATGGACACCGGGCTGACCGCCCATGTGATGCCCAGCATCTCGTGGTCCTCGGAGCAGTTCAGCGACATCATCGTGATCAACCGGGCGGAGATCGACAGCTGGACCATGGCCAGCCTGACCGCGGGTGTATCCGCCACCAACTGGTCGGCCGAGTTGTTCATCGACAACCTCACCGACGAGCGCGCCGAGATCGCGCGCAACTTCGTTTTCGATCGTCAGCAGATCACTTACGCTCGTCCGCGCACGGTGGGCGTGCGAGCGACCTTCCACTTCTGATTGAAGACTCCAAGTCGTAACCTGTCAGGCGCCCCCTCGTGGGGCGCCTTTTGGTTGGCCCTCCCTCAGGGTTGAGACATCGCGATGGACTTGCAGTCGATACAGCAGAGGATCGTCAAGGGAGAGTCGGAAGCGGCGCTCGCCGAACTGTCCGGCGTGCTGGACGCCGAACCGGAGAACGTCGAAGCCCTCTACATGCAGGCCGTCTGCCAGCGCTTGCTTGCGCGCTTCGACGCGGCGCTGGAGACGCTGGCCGCCCTCAAGGCGCTGGCCCCGGACCACAGCCGGGCGCATCAGGAAGAAGGCCATGTCTATCGGGACAGCGGGCAACCGGACGCCGCCCTGGCCGCCTATGCGCGTGCTACCCGCCTCAACCCGGCACTGCTCGCTTCCTGGCGCGAACAGCTCAATATTCTCGACCGGAAGGGACTCCACGCTCAGGCTGGCCCCATCAAGGCACAGCTGGAGCGCCTGCAACAGCTACCGAAGCCGCTGCTGGCCGTTATGGACCTGATCGCCCAGGGTCGTTTGCTGAAGGCCGAGGAAATATGCCGCCAGTTTCTGCAGAAGATCCCCCACCACGTCGAGGGCATGCGGCTGCTGGCGGACATCGGCTTGCGCCTGGGGGTTCTCGACGACGCGGAATTTCTGCTGGAATCGGCGCTGAAGTTCGAGCCGGACAACCTGCCGGTCCGGATCGACTACATCCAGGCACTGCGCAAGCGCCAGAAGTTCGCCCAGGCCCACGAGGAGGCCAGGGCTCTCCTGAAAAGCCAGCCGGACAATCCGCAGTTCCAGTCCATCTATGCCATCGAGAGCATGCAGACCGGCGATTACGACACCGCGTTGCGGACCTTCGATCAGGTTCTGCAACGCCTGCCCGCGGATCCGGCAACCCACACCGCGAAAGGACACGCCTACAAGACCCGTGGTGACTACGAGGCGGCGGTTTCCTGCTACCGGTCTGCGATCGAGCACCAGCCCCAGCACGGGGAGGCCTACTACTCCCTTGCCAATCTGAAGGTCTACACCTTCAGCGATGCAGAGCTCGAGCAGATGCATGTGCAGGAGGACAGTCCCTACCTCTCACACCTGGACCGGGTGTACCTGTGTTTCGCGCTGGGCAAGGCCTACGAGGACCTGGAGAACTTCGAAGCGTCGTTCCGCTACTACGCACGGGGGAACGCGCTCAAGAAGGCCCAGAGCCGCTATGACGCGGCGCGCATGTCAGAGGACCTCCGGGCCCAGCAGCAGGTCTGCACCGACGAACTCTTCGAATCACGAAGCGGGGTCGGCCATCCGGCGCCGGATCCGATCTTCATAGTCGGATTGCCGAGAGCCGGTTCGACGTTGCTCGAGCAGATTCTGTCTTCCCACAGCCAGATCGACGGCACCCTGGAGCTGCCGAACATCCTTTCGCTGTCGCAGCGGCTGAGGCGCAAGAGCAATCATGGGCAGGGCGCCACGTATCCCGAGGTTCTTGCCGAGCTGAGTGACGAGGAGCTGCGCGGATTCGGCGAGGCTTTCATCGAGGACACCCGGATTCACCGCCGGGGCGCGCCCTTGTTCATCGACAAGATGCCCAACAACTTCCGCCACCTCGGATTGATCAAGCTGATTCTGCCCAACGCGAAGGTCATCGATGCGCGCCGCCACCCGATGGCCTGCTGCTTCAGCGGTTTCAAGCAGCTTTTCGCCGAGGGTCAGGAGTTCAGCTACGACCTGGAGGACCTTGGGCGCTATTACCGCGACTACGTTGACCTGATGGACCACTGGGACGCGGTACTGCGGGGCTTCGTTTTGCGGGTGCGGCACGAGGACGTGGTTGCCGACCTGGAAACCCAGGTCCGGCGCATGCTCGACTTCTGCGGATTGCCGTTTGAATCGGCCTGCCTCGAGTTTCACCGGACGGAACGCAATGTGCGTACGCCGAGCTCGGAGCAGGTTCGCCAGCCGATCTACACCAGCGGGCTGGAACAATGGAAGAACTACGATCGCTGGCTGGGGCCGCTGAAAGACGCCTTGGGCGATCTGGCGGGGTGAGTGGATTCAGGTCGGGAAGAGCACGACCTTGACTGCGGTCAGGACCGCGGCTACTTCGAAGACCTCGATGCCGAGGCGCAGCGCGGAATGGAGGTCACGAATTCCGCTGAGTCCGATGAATCCGAGCAGCAGCACGTTGATGAACAGCAGCATGAGCAACAGGGTCCGCCCGTCCTGGCGCGACGCCCGGCCTTCCTCCGGCCACACGTCGTCGGAACGGGGAATATCGCCGGGCTGCAGTTGCAGGATAGGCTGGCCGGCTTCTTCGTCCGGTTCGATCATCAGAGTTCTGTTTTGTGTTTCTAATTTCACGATACGCGCGCCATCATGGAGAAAATGCGATGGTGTTGCACGCCCCGATACGTCATTCTCGGATCGGCCGCGACGAAAGGTCCCATTCACCGGATAAGTGAGTTTCTATGAAAGCATTGTTGTGCAGGGAATATGGTCCACCCGAGAAGCTGGTCCTCGCCGAGATCGACGAACCCAGTCCCGGAGCCGGTGAAGTGGTCATCGACGTACACGCGGCGGCGGTCAATTTTCCGGACACGCTGATCATCCGGAACCTCTATCAGTTCAAGCCGGAGCTGCCGTTCGTCCCCGGGGGCGAGTGCGCCGGTGTCGTAAAAGCGGTTGGTGAAGGCGTGCACAATTGCCGGGCGGGTGATCGGGTGATCGCTTTTACCGGCTGGGGAGCGTTCGCCGAGCAGGCGAAATGTCAGGCAGCCCAGGTGGTTCCCCTCGTACCGGCCATGGATGCGGTCACCGGTGCGGCCTTCGTCATGACCTACGCGACCTCCCTGCACGCACTGCAGGACCGCGCCGGGCTACGGGAAGGCGAGACGCTGTGCGTACTCGGCGCGTCGGGCGGGGTTGGCCTGGCCGCGGTGGAGATCGGGAGAAATCTCGGCGCGAAAGTGATCGCCTGTGCATCCACGGACCAGAAACTGGCCGTATGCCGTGACCATGGTGCCCATGAGACCATCAACTACGAAACCGAAGACCTGAAGGCGCGGATTCGGGAGCTGACCGACGGCCAGGGCGCCGATGTCATCTACGATCCGGTGGGCGGCAAGTACTCCGAGCCGGCGCTGCGGGCGATCGCGTGGCGTGGGCGTCACCTGGTCATCGGTTTCGCAAACGGCGAAATCCCGAAGATCCCCTTGAATCTCCCGCTCCTTAAGGGCGCCTCGATTACCGGCGTTTTCTGGGGAGATTTCGCCAAGCGGGAGCCCAGGAACCTGGGCACCGACCTGCAGACGCTCCTGGGCTGGTTCCAGGCCGGGCGCTTGAAGCCGCATGTCGCCGCGACCTATCCGCTGGAACGAGGCGGCGAGGCCATCCGGGCCCTGATGGACCGGACCGTGTCCGGAAAGGTCGTGGTCACAATGACGCCCCAACCCGAATGAGGGGCTCCACGCCTGATCGCCGCTGAAAGAGCGTCCGAAGTACCGGGGCGCTCTGCCGAACTCATCCGTCTTGACCTTGATCATCTTTTGCCGGGACGGGTTACGCTCTACTGTAAGAAAACACCCGAGGGGAACGACCATGCTGTCAGTTCGAGAATTCATGACCCCGCAGCCGAAGACCCTGTCGCGCTACAACACGCTCGCGGACGCCCGCCGCGCCATGGCGGAGAATCGCTGTCGGCACATTCCGATCGTGGACGAGGACGGCAAGCTGATCGGTCTGGTGAGCCAAAGGGACATCCTTCGCCAGAGCATCCCTTCCCAGGACCAGGCCGAGCCTGAAGAACTCGCCGAGATCGAATCCGGGACACTGCTGGCCGACCTGATGACCACCCGAGTGACCACCGTCGGCGAGGAAATGAGCATCGCGGATGCGGCCCATCTGGCGCACAAGAGGAAGCACGGCTGCCTGCCGGTGGTCGACGAGAATGATCGCCTCGAGGGGATCATCACCGACCACGACTTCGTTGCCATTGTGGTCCAGCTGCTGGACATGATGGCCGAGGAAGAGCCCCCCGAAGACGAAGTCTAGCCGGCTTCGGCCGCTCGCAACCGGTTCAGTCGCCGCATCAGCAACAGGCCCGCCGCGAGGCCCGCGCCGGCGAACGCGGCGAGGAAGAAGAAATAGTTCTGGTGTCCGGCGAGCCCGGGTGAGGCGTCCAGGATGATGCCGCCGACAAGGCCCACGAATATGTCCGGCGTGAACCCCACCACCGAGACCAGTCCGACGGCCGTTCCGGTCATTGCCGGAGGCACCCGCGCTTCCTCGAACAGGGCAAAATAAAGCGCGCGCAAGCCGAAGATCGCGGTGCACGCGATGAGGATGTTGCCGGTCAGTACCCAGGCCATTCCGGGTGCCGGAGTCGTGATCGCGAACACCAGGTCGGAAATCAGCAGCAGGGCAAAGGCGACCACGGTCATGCGCGAGACGGTGAATCGGTCACCCAGGAGGCCGGCCCCCACTGCCGCAATCGGCCGCATCCAGGAGCCCAGGGTGACGATGCTCGCTGCTTCCACTTCATCGAGTCCATAGCCCTGGACCGCGTAGAGCGAGTAGTTGTCGAAGCCCTTGTAGCCGACATAGGCACAGACCACGATCACCGCCTGTAGCCAGACGGCCGGCATGCGCAGCACCTGGGAGATGTGTGTCCGGAAATTCTCGTCTTCCGGCCGCCACCGCGCGGCGCGCTCATCCCCACCGTCGGGAATAACGAACCAGACCAGGAGCCCGGCGAGCGCCGTCACCGCCGTGTAGCCGTAGATGACCAGTCGCAACGCCTGTTCCTTCTCGGCCAGTGCGGCCGTCGCGTGATCGGCAGGAAACACCCAGCCGAAAACGGCGACACCGGCCGTGGCCAGGACCGCGGCGAGCAAGCCGCGGCCGCCATCGAGCAGACCATAGGCCCGCCCCTGCGCATCGGCACCGCCCCAGTTGCGGGTCGCCCGGATCAGGGCCGCCCAGAAGAACAGAATGGTCGTGACCCCGAAGAATCCCCACAGGAAAACGGCTCCCGCATAGCCCGGGAAAGTGGCCATGTAGAGCCCGCCGGCCGCGGTAGTCCAGAGCGACAGGGCCAGCAGCTTGCGTGCCGGGAAGCGGTCAGCCAGCGGACCGCCCGGGAAATAGGCCAGCATGGCGAGCACGCCGTAGGCGCCCTGGGCGGCGCCGAGTTCCGTGTTCGTCAACGCGAAGACCTCGAGCACCGTCGGGCGGAAGAAGCGCGCCACGTGAAACGGCAGGGCGAAGACCGCTTCACCGGCAATGATGAGGCCAAGCATGGAAAGGGCGCGGTGCATGGGGCGATCCTAGCGCGGGGGCAGGCCCGAGTCATACCGGTTCCCGGTCCAGGTGAACGCGGATGTTATGATTCGGTCCTTCTCCGATTAAGGACGATGGATGAGCCATTTCGAGAATGGCGGCTCCCGGGAGTTCCGCCTGGGTCCGCTGCACATCAATGTCCATCCCACGGTGTTTGGAATTTCCGCGGCCCTGATCGTCTTTTTCGTTGTCATCACCCTGTCCAACCTCGAGTCGGCAACCGCCGCGTTCGAGAGCGTCAAGTCCTGGATCACCCGGAATTTCGGCTGGATGTTCATCCTCTTCATCCAGGGATTCATGGTGTTCTGCGCCTACCTGGCGCTCAGCCGCTTTGGCCACATCCGGATCGGCGGATCCAAGGCTCGGCCTGATTATTCCCGTACTACCTGGTTTGCCATGCTGTTCAGCGCCGGCATGGGTATCGGGCTGATGTTCTGGGGTACCGCAGAGCCGGTCTTCCATTTCAGCAATCCGCCGGTCGCCGAAGGGGGAACTCCTGCGGCTGCGGCCCGTGCCATGGACCTGACGTTCCTGCACTGGGGCCTGCACGCATGGAGCGTGTACGCAATCGTGGGTCTGTCGCTGGCCTATTTTGCCTACAACCGCGATCTCCCGCTGACCATTCGCAGCGCGTTCTATCCGCTGCTGGGCGACCGCATACACGGGCCGATCGGCACCACCATCGATATTCTCGCGGTCGTCGCCACCCTGTTCGGAGTCGCAACATCGCTGGGGCTGGGCGTTTCGCAGATCAGCGCCGGACTCAGTTTCGTCTTCGGCACCGATGATTCGACCGGCATGCAGATGACCTTGATTGCGGTCATTACCGCAATGGCCACGATCTCGGTCGTCTCCGGTCTGGACCGCGGCATCCGCCGGCTCAGCGAGCTGAATCTGATTTTCGCCCTGTGCCTCATGGTGTTCATCCTGGTTGGCGGGCCGACCCTGTTCCTGCTCAAGTCCTTTGTCCAGAACACCGGTCACTACATCCAGAACCTCTTTGTACTCGGCTCCTGGACCCAGAGTTACGCTAGGGATGCCAGCTGGCAGGGTGACTGGACCGTTTTCTACTGGGCCTGGTGGATCGCCTGGTCTCCTTTCGTGGGGATGTTCATCGCGCGCATCTCGAAGGGACGGACGGTCCGGGAGTTCATCCTGGGCGTGTTGCTCGTTCCCTCGGCGCTCACGTTTCTCTGGATGAGCATCTTCGGCGGCTCGGCCATCCACGATGCGCTGTTCGGAACCGGGATCGTCGTGCAGGCCGTTGAACAGAATGTCGCCACGGCCACCTTCAAGCTGTTCGAGCTCTATCCCTTCACGACCCTGACTTCGCTCATCGGCATCGCGTTGGTCTTCATCTTCTTCATCACCTCCTCGGATTCCGGATCGCTGGTGATCGACATCATCACCGCGGGCGGGCACCTCGACCCACCGGTTCCCCAGCGCATATTCTGGGCCGTATCCGAGGGCATTGTCGCCGCCGTGCTGCTGGCCGGAGGGGGGCTACTCGCCCTGCAGACCGCCTCGATCACGACCGGTCTGCCCTTTGCCGTAGTCCTGGTGATGATGTGCGTCGGTCTTCATCGGGCCTTCAGCGAGGAGATGCCACCGATCCGGCATTTCAGCCGGGAGGAGCGGGAAGCCATCCTGGCCGAGATCGCCCGGCGGGATCAGGAACGAGCCGATGTCGAAACGGCCGGTGCAAACCCCAGGCCCGAAGTCATGACGGATCGCTGATCCCCGAGTCCATGATGCGCCGGGTTCGCCGGCTCAAAAGGAAGGTCACGGCGACTGCCGCCGTGAGACCCAAGACAAGTACGGCGTAGTAGGGCCAGCCGTGCTCCGGGCCGTCCCCTCGCAAAAGCACCAGTAGTTCGCCGGCGACCTTTCCGTAATAGACATACATCAGAAACATCGGTACCGCGGAGACGATGCCCAGCAGGTAATCCCGGTAACGGGCAGGGGAGAGCCCCAGGCCGTAATTGATCGACCAGGACGGCAGCACGGGCACCGAGCGGATCAGCAGTACGGTTCGAAGTCCGTCTTCCCGGATCGCCCGATCCAGGCTCCGCAGCACCTCGAAATGCCGAAACCGCCTCAGTAATGCCACGCGCAAACGCGTCCTGGCCAGCCAGAAGGAGATGCTTCCGCCAACCAGGTTGGCGAGAAGCCCCAGGGAAGTCCCCAGGGCGAGGCCGAACAGTGCCCCACCGGTGATCAGAAAAGGCGATGCCGGGACAAAGCAGATAATCGCGATGACGTAGGCGCCAAAGAAGACGAAGGCCGCCCGGCCACCCAGTGAGTCAATCCAGTCCAGCGCGAAGATGAGCCGGTCCAGCGCCTCATCACGAAAGGTCAGCACCAGGACCGCTACGATAATGACGGACAACAGCAATCCGACAAAGGCAGAACGCTTCAATGGTCGTGCTTCTCCAAGTCTCACGCATCTTTGGCGGGCGCAGTATAGCGCTTGCGGTGCCCGGGCGGCTGATCCATGCTTGACTCGATGGCCACAGACCCGCTCAAGACCCCGCCCTGGACCACGAACGCTGACGGCGAGATCCGCCGGGTCGGCGTCGAAGTGGAATTTTCCGGTCTGGATCCGGAGAGCACCGCAACGCTGGTCGCGGATCAGTTCGGAGGGCAGGTGGAGCGTGTTTCCGAGTTCGAGTTCAACGTCACCGGAACCAGCGAGGGAGAGTTCCGCATCGAGCTGGACATGGTTGCGTTGAAACGCCTGGGGCACGAACTGGAAGACAAGAAAGACAGCCTGCGGCGTTCGACTGCCGAACTCGTCGGACGAATTGCAGGGACCACGGTCCCGACCGAAATCATCACGCCGCCGATCCGCTGGGATCGCCTCGACGACATCAACCAGCTCATACGTCAGCTGGCGGATTCCGGGGCCGAAGGGACCCAGGAGTCGATGTTGTTTGCCTTTGGAGTTCATCTCAACCCCGATTGCCCGTCCCTGGAATCGGAAGTCCTGCTGCGAATCATGCAGGCCTATGCTTGCCTTCATGACTGGCTGGCCAAGATGCACGAGGTCGATCTGGTCCGGCGGATCACTCCATTCATCCAGCCCTACCCGGTGGCCTATCAGCGCCACATCCTCGCCGACGATTATGCGCCATCCATTGAGGACCTGATCGCCGACTATCTGGAATTCACGCCGAGCCGCAACCGGGCCCTGGATATGCTCCCGGTTTTCTGTTGCATCGACGAGGATCAGGTCAGGGCGGTGTTACCCGAGGAGAAGATCAACCCGAGACCCACCTTTCACTATCGACTTCCCAACAGCGAAGTGGGCCGGGAGCACTGGGGCATCGCGGCGGCGTGGAACGGCTGGGTGACGGTGGAGCAACTTGCCACGAACGCCTCGCTGCTCCGAAAAGTGGCTGCAGCAAGGGAGTCGTACCTGGATCGCATCCTGCGCGGTTCCGAAGACTGGGTCCAATATATCGAGGACGAATGTCTCAACGACCTCTGATCGGCGTTACCGGTCCCCACAAGACGCTCAACTGGGCCCGATGGGCGATCGCCTGGCAGGTTCGAAGGGCCGGTGGCCGACCGCTTTATCT
>JAWVZU010000086.1:0-13301 GCA_033722075.1 Lysobacterales bacterium | reverse complement strand
GACAAAGCTGGGGCCGTTGTTCGGATTGACCTGGCCTACCCGAAAGCCCTTGCTGATCGTTGCGTAAAAATGTCGGTCGTCATTCGGTGTATAGGACAGCGCCGTGCGCCAGGTGAAATCGTTGTCGTCAGCAACATTAACGAAGCCGGGAACCATCAGGTCCTGAAGGGTCGCAAAATCGAAAACCAGCGATGGACCCTGATCGAAGACGGTCTCGGTCTCGAATACGCGGAGGCCGGCAGACACGGACCAATCGCTGGAAAACTGCCAGGTCAGATCGCCGTAGGCCGCCAACTCCTCGGATTCCTGGACCGCGCCAGCGGCAATCAGTTTTCCCGCGGTCATGGCACCGGGGCCCAGGATGGCCTGCAGGAATTCCTGCAGGCCGCGAATCTCTACGTCGAGGAGGCTGTCGACCTCGTTGTCGAAATAATAGAGTCCGGCGACCCAGTCGATCGGCCCGTCCGAGTTGGACACAAGCCGGAATTCCTGCACAGCGCTGTCGTAGTTAAAGAATGGCGACTGGTTGACGATGGCCCCGATGCCGGGAATCTCGCCAAACTCGGTGCGCCAGCTCGTGTCGACGCTCTTGAAGTTCGTCGATGACAGCAGGGACGCGAAACCGAAGTCATACTCCAGCGTCGCATTGGTCATCAGAAGCTCGTAGGGGCGACTTTCGTCGATCAGGGAAAAACGCTTGAACTCGCCGAACTCGGGATTCCAGGAATCGGCGTCGCCCGGGTCGCTGTCCTCGTAGAGCACTTCGAAGCGCGCTGACAGCTTCTCGCTCGGGTACCACTGGAGTGCCAGCCTGGCGCCCCAGTCCTCCGTGCCGTTCTCCAGCCCGAGGTTGGTATTCTCCACCCAGCCTTCCGCATCGCGCACATAGGCCACGGCGCGCAGGGCCAGCTTGTCCTCGACCAAGGGCACGTTGACCATGCCGTCGTAGCGCTGGCGCAGTCCGGCCTCCGACACGTCGGCAAAATCGACCCTAAACGAGGCCTCGGTCTCATTCATGACCGGCTGACGGGTGATGATTCGGACCGCGCCACCAAGCGATCCGGAACCAAACAAGGTGCCTTGGGGCCCACGCAGGACCTCGATCCGCTCGATGTCGTAGAGTGCGAGATCGGGCTGGACCAGCTCGGCATAGGGATTGGTCGCCGGCATGTCGTTGATGTACAGCGCGACCGGTTCCTGGGTGAGCTGGGTGTCGCCGATGTCGGTGTTGATTCCGCGAATGGTGAATACCGACCGATTCTTCAGCGGCTGGTGCAGCTGCGTGCCCGGAACGAGCCTGGCGAAACCCTGGAGGTTGTCCAGGCCCAGGTCGAGGATATCCTCCGTGGTCAGGGCCGACAGGCTGCCGCTGACGTCCTGGAGACTCTCGCTGCGCCGGGTGGCGGTCACCACCACCTCCTCGATCGCCTCCTGGCTTCCGTGCCGCTCCTGCGCGGTCGCGTCATTCACCACGCCCGACCCGACTGCGATCAGCCCGATCAGCCCCTGTTGAATCATTTTCAGTACCATGCCCGCCCCTTGTTTGTTGTTGATTCGTTGCCGGTATCTAAATTGTACCTGCAACTCGGCTCGAAGTTGGCCGAATGCCGGTGGTCCTGGGGCCACCGTCCGATCGAGCCATTGACCTGGACAGCACTCTTGTGGGCCTGCAATACTCGCTCGAGCTTTCATGCCCTCTTTCCTCAAAACCCGTTTCGATCGCCTGACCAGCGCCATGGAACCTTGGGTGTTCCTGCCCGCTGGTGGCGCTGTGGTCGGGTTCGTGTTTTTTGGAGCGATTTTCACCGACACTGCAGAGCAGGCCTTCGATGTACTGCAGTCGGGAATCGTGGAGCACTTCGGCTGGTTCTACATTCTTACCGCCAGTGCGCTGCTCGTTTTCGTTCTCTGGCTCATGCTCTCGAGGTTCGGGACGATCCGCCTCGGCGGCCCCGACTCGAAACCGGAATTCGGCTATCTCACCTGGTTCAGCATGCTGGTCAGCGCCGGCATGGGCATCGGGATCGTCTTTTTCGGCGCGGCCGAACCGCTGTTGCACTTCCACAGCCCACCGGTCGGCCCGGGAGGGCAGCCCGAGTCCATTCGGGAAGCGATGCGCTACACCTTTTTTCATTGGGGACTGCATCCTTGGGCGATCTACACCGCGCTCGCCCTGCCGCTCGCCTATTTTCATTTCCGCCACGACTTGCCGCTGGCGCCCCGATCGCTGCTGTATCCACTTCTGGGCGAGCGGATCTATGGTGCGCCGGGGCACATTGTGGACATACTCTGCACGGTTGGAACCCTGTTCGGCGTCGCAACGTCACTCGGGCTGGGCGCGGCCCAGGTCAATGCCGGGTTCAACCAGCTGTTCGGGATGCCCCAGGGCATCGGTCCCCAGCTGATGCTCATTGCCGCGATCACCGCCGCAGCCACCATTTCCGTGGTCACCGGGCTGCACCGCGGTATCCGCTACCTTAGTCAGTTCAACATCGGACTCTCGCTTTTTCTGCTGCTTTTCGTGCTAATCCTGGGTCCGACTGTCTTCCTCCTGGAAGTATTCATTACGGGAATCGGCTACTACCTGCAGAAATTCCCCTTGACGAGTCTCCAGATCACGCCGGGCGAACAGGGTGGATGGCAGGCACGATGGACACTCTTCTACTGGAGCTGGTGGATTTCCTGGTCGCCTTTCGTCGGTGTGTTCGTAGCGAGGATTTCCAAGGGACGAACGATCCGCGAATTCATCGCCACGACCCTGCTGGTCCCCACACTGGGCGGTTTCCTGTGGTTCTCCGCGCTGGGCGGAACCGCCATGCATGGCGAGTTGTTCGGGGCCGGGGGGCTGAAAAGCATCGTTGAAGAGAACGAAGCGTTGGCGCTCTTTGCCGTTCTCGAAGGCTTGCCGCTGCATCAGGTGACCTGGGGTCTGGCCACCCTCCTGGTCATCGTGTTTTTTGTCACGTCGTCCGATTCGGGTTCACTCGTGGACGACATGGTCACCTCCGGCGGCCATCCCAATCCGCCGCGTGCGCAGCGAGTCTTCTGGGCGCTCGCAGAAGGAACCGTTGCGGGAACATTGCTGTATTTCGGGGGCCTGACAGCCCTTCGGACGGCCTCCCTGACCACCGGTCTGCCGATGGCGGTCTTCCTGCTCGTTGCAGCGGTTGGGCTGGTCCGGGCCTTGCGTGTCGACTATGCCACCTCGGGCGTTCCGTCAGCGGAAGACCTGGCCTCGGGGAAGGCACGGCTGTCCGGTGTCGATCTCGATGAAAAGGAGGGCAAAAAGTCCTCCGGCGACTGAATGCTCCCACCAATTTTCGGGCCCGAAGCAAAAAGTTGGTTTGCCGCAGTGTCTCGCCGGTATGATGTGCGCCGGAAGGAGGTGCCGTGTCTGGATTCGTTGAAGAACTGAAGCGCAGGAATGTCGTCCGGGTGGGACTGGCCTACCTGGTCTTCGGCTGGCTTGTGCTGCAGGTAGCAGACGTGGTGTTCCCGGCGCTGGATATGCCCGAGTGGACCATCTCCGCGGTCACCGTTCTGCTTGCGATCGGCTTCGTGCCGGCCCTCATCTTCTCTTGGGTTTACGAGCTGACGCCGGAAGGCATAAAGCGCGAAGCAGACATCGACCCATCCGAGTCGATCACCGCACATACCGCAAAACGGCTGGATATCGCGATTGTCATCTTGCTCCTGGGAACGATCGGGCTGGTGGCCTGGGATCGCTTCAATCCGTCGGTACCGGAAAAGGGGTCAGAGTCATTTTCCTCGGCGGCGTCCACGGCCACCGAAGCAACGAAAAATGACTCTGACCCCTTTTCCAAGAGCGAACTATCCATCGCAGTTCTGCCCTTCGCCGACATGAGTCCGGCCGGCGACCAGGGCTATTTCGCCGATGGTCTGGCGGAAGAACTGCTCAACGTCCTGGCCCGCGTGGACGACCTGAAAGTTGCTGCCCGCACCTCGTCCTTCAAGTTTCGTGGTGAAAACAGCGACATCAGCCAGATTGGCCAGGCCCTGGGCGTGGGGCATGTGCTCGAAGGCTCGGTGCGCAAGGCCGGCGACCAGATCCGGGTCACGGCACAGCTCATCGACGTGAATGGCGGATTTCATCTATGGTCCGATAGCTATGACCGGACACTGGACAATGTCTTCGCGATCCAGGACGAGATCGCGTCTTCGATCGTAGATGCTCTGAAGCTCGAACTGGAGATCGGCTCTCTTCCGGCCGGCGAGACGACCAATGTCGAGGCCTTCGATCTCTACCTGCGCGCCCGCGAGCTGGCGCGCGAGCCCAACAAGGACGGCCTGCTGCGGGCAATCCGTTACTACGAGCAGGCGCTGGAACTCGATCCCGATTTCGCCCAGGCGCTGGGCGGCATCGCGGCAGCCTGGCTGTGGCTGGAAGACTACGGCGGCATTCCGGGCAGCGAGGCGTTCCCTAAAGCGGAGGCCGCCGCGCGCCGCGCGCTGGAAATCGACCCGAAGCTGGCGGAAGCATTGTCGGCCATCGGTTTCGTCATGGATCGGGCCAATACCGGAACGCCCACCGAGACGCGCGTCTTTTTCGAGCAGGCCCTGGAGGCCAACCCCAGCTACGTCGAGGCCTATACGCTGTACGGCGACGTGCTGCTTGATCTCGGCGAGATGGATAAGGCACTGGAGATCCGCCGGCGTGCCGTGGAGGTCGATCCCCTGTCGACCTTCCTGAAGTCACGACTCGCTAACGGCCTCAGGGTGCGTGGGCTCGAGGAGGCGGCCGAGGAGGTCATCGACAACATCTTCGAAGCCGCTCCGGAAGACACCTACGGCTACGAAGAGCTTGCGAACCTTCGCAGTCAGCAGCGACGGCCGGCAGATGCGATCCGCCATTACCGATTCGTGCACGAGAACCGGCCGGGCGATCCGTTTTCGGCGGCCCAGATCGCCATCATCTACGCGGAGATGGGGGCCCTGGGCAAGGCAGCGGAATGGGTCGATGCCGCGCGGGCCCGTGGTGAGAACAATCGTTGGGAGCTGATCGCCCGCCAAAAGCTCGCGGAAACTACCGGGGACTGGGACTCGCTGGCGCGGCTGGGCTTGCTCATCGCGTCCCCGCTCGGCCTTTCCTGGCAGGGATTTGCTGCCACTGCCCAAGGGGACTGGGAGGCGGCCCGCAGCGCGTTCCTCGCAAGTCTCAACCAGTACGGCTACGACCCCGGCGACGCGATTTCAGCGAATCTCGTTGAACCGCTGTTGGGCCTGGCCCTGGCCGAGCAGCGCCTCGGCGTAGAAAACTGGCAGCAAAGGGCCGGCAAGGTGCGGATGCTGCTCACGCGAATCCGCGACGACGACGGCGTCGTCGTCGCCCGGCGCAACCTGCCGCACATGGAGGCACGCGTGGAGGCCCTTGCCGGCAATTCCGACCAGGTGGTGAGCCTCATGCGCGAGGCCCTGGACATCGGATTCAACGACCCGACCTTTCTGGAACTGGATCCCTTCTTTTCCGAGCTTCGCGATGATCCGGAACTGCAGGCCATCGCCGAGCAGATCCGCGCCCACAACCGGGCAGAACTGCAGAAGCTGGAATCGCGGGTCGGCGAATCGTGAATCTGTTCGACGAACTCAAGCGCCGCAACGTTTTCCGGGTGGCGATCTTCTATGTCGTTGCCTCGTGGCTGATCATCCAGGTCGCCGAGACCGTTCTCCCGCTGTTCGAAGTCCCGGACGCAATCCTCCGCGGCGTGGTCATCCTCCTGGCCATCGGATTCCTGCCTGCGCTGGCCATGTCCTGGATCTACGAGTTGACGCCGGAGGGCATCAAGCGGGAGACGGATGTCGACCGAAATGCATCGGTCACGCCAGAAACCGGACGGAAGCTCAACATCGCGACTTTGGTCGTAGCCGGACTCGCCATCGGGCTGATGGCCTACGACCGGCTCTCCACGGATGAGGTAAAGGGGTCAGGTTCATTTTCCTCTAGCAACGCGCTGGAAAATGAACCTGACCCCTTTACCCAAGCAACCTCCATCGCCGTGCTGCCATTCGTCAACATGAGCGATTCCCGGGAGCAGGAATATTTCTCCGACGGCATGACCGAAGAGATCATCAACGCATTGGTGAAGATCCCCGATCTGGCGGTCGCCGCGCGCACCTCGGTTTTCGCCTTCAAGGATCGGACCGAAGACGTTCGGGCCATCGGCGAGAAGCTCGGCGTCAATCACATCCTGGAGGGCAGCGTGCGCAGTGCCGGCGACGACATCCGCATTACCGCCCAGCTCATCCGCGTCGATAACGGATTCCACCTATGGTCGGAGACTTTCGACCGTCAGCTGGTCAACGTCTTCGAGATCCAGGAGGAGATTGCGACCGCGATTGCCGAGCAGCTCGCGATCAACCTCGGCGAGTCGATCGATTCGGTCCCGAACCGGACCAAGGACCTCGCGGCCTATGACCTCTACCTCAAGGGCCGCGCGCAACTGCGAGACCGGGCTCTCGACAATGCGGTATCCACGTTGAATCGCTCAGTAGAATTGGATCCTGAATTTGCTCCGGCCTGGGCGGCGCTGGCGATCGCGCTTCAGGTCAAAGCGCAACGCGAACTGAAAGGACTCGACGATGCGGTTGTCGCCGCGGAATCCGCCCTGGAACTGGACCCGGACAACGTCGATGCCTTGACCGCGTTGGCCAGCGTCCACCGGGACCGGGAAAACTGGCGCGAAGCCGACGAACTGTTCGAGCAGGCCATGGCCATCGATCCGCGGTCTTCGGAACTGCTCGAAGACTACGCCGAATTCCTCGGTGCCACCGCCCAGCTGGGTCCGATGCTGGAAATTTCCCAGCGCGGCTATGCCATGGATCCGTTGCTCGGGCCGCTATTCGACGTCCATCTATCGGCCCTGATCCTGAACGGGCGCACGCAGGAGGCCCTGACGCTGGCAACCAGTTCAGAGCTCGACAGCTGGTGGATTAGTGAGCGCCTGGTGCAGATCCATCTGCTCCAGGGCAATACGGGTCTCGCCATTCTCGAATTGCGTCGCTTGAGCGATTACGTGTCCGAGCTACAGGCTGAGGGTCTTTCTGAACCAGGATTGGGCAATTTTGAGGCTTATATCCAGCGCGCCCTCGAGCTCTTACGAAACCCCGATGACCAGACATTGATTCGGGAATCTCTGAAGCGATTCCGCTCCTCCTCCTTCTGGAACCTGCTGGACTGGCTGATTCTGACGGCGGTCGGCGCCGATGAGACCGACTTGCTGGAGGCGGTCATCGAACGGATCAAGCGTGGCCGCGATCTCCACGAATGGTACTGGATGCCGGAGTTCACCCGCATGCGGCAGCTTCCGCTATTTGCCGAGCTGCTGGAACTCCGCAACCTGCCCGCCTACTGGGACGAGGTCGGCTGGCCGGATTTCTGCGCACGAACCGATTCCGGGGACATCCGCTGTCACTGACGGGATTACTCCTCGGCTACGCTGATTGCCTCCCGAAGCCGATCGAGGGCCGGGTGCAGTTCGCGCTCCTGGCGAACGTGGATCCGGGCGATGGGTTGGCCCGACTCCACCGGATCACCGACAGAGGCCAGTTCACTGACGCCAACCGCGTGATCGATCCGGTCCGCGGCGTGGATTCTGCCGCCACCGAGCTCGCACACAAGCCGGCCGATAGCTGCTGCGTCCATGGTCTCGATCCGGCCTGAGTGGTCGGCGCAAAGCGGCGCAGACAAGGGAGCTTCCTCCAGGTGCTGATCCGGCTTGCTGATCAGGTCGCTCGGGCCGCCCATAGCCGCAACTGAACGACCGAACACCTCAGCCGCCGAACCGTCTTCCAGCGCCGCTTCGACTTGACTGAAGCGGTCCGATTCCCCTGCGGCCTCGAGCACCGCTTCTCCAAGCTTAAGCACCAGCGCATGCAGCCGCTCCGGCCGCGCGCGGCCGCAGAGATAGTCGATTGCCAGCCTGACCTCGAGAGCATTGCCGACGGCAGGAGACAGGGGTTGGTCCATCTCGGAAAGCACGATGCTGACCGGGAGACCCGCGAGGTCTGCGACTTCTCGCAGGCTTTCGGAAAGGTTTCTTCCAGCAGGCCGGTCGCGGTTCACCGCACCACTCCCCCACTTTACGTCCAGCACCAAGGCATCTAGCCCCTCGGCAAGTTTCTTCGAGAGGATGGAGGCGGTGATGAGGCCGACGGAATCGACCGTTGCGGTCGCATCCCGAACCGCGTAAAGACGCCGGTCTGCCGGGGCGAGCCGGCCCGCCCCTGCGATGGCCATACCCACTTTCTGAACCGTTTCCACGAAATGCTGCAGATCAGGGTAACAGTTGTAACCGGGGATGCTCTCGAGCTTGTCCAGCGTGCCCCCGGTGATTCCAAGTCCGCGCCCCGAAATCATCGGAACGTGACAGCCCACCGCGGCGAGGATCGGAGCGAGAATGAGGCTCACCGTGTCGCCCACCCCGCCGGTCGAGTGCTTGTCCACAACCGGCCCCTGCAATCCGCTCTTGTCCCATTTCAGGACCCGTCCCGAACTGGCGACTTCGAGCGTCAGCGAGGCCACTTCGCGTGAATTCAAGCCATTGAGATAGGCCGCCATGGCCAGCGCGCCCAGCTGCGCATCGTCGATCGCCGCAGAAGTGATGCCTTTCACCAGATCGGCGATGTCCGCACGCGACCAGGCACCCCGGTCGCGCTTGATCCGGATCAGGTCCTGCGGCGTTCTGATCAGATGCTCGCTCAGACCGTCACGCTCCAAGTGCCGCCTTTACCGCTTCCGGCCGGATTGGCAGATCGCGAAGGCGAACGCCGACCGCGTTGTAGATGGCGTTTCCGATCGCCGGCCCGACGACGATGAGCGGCGGTTCACCCATCCCGACCGGGAAGTGGTCGTTGCGGATGAACTGGATGTCCAGTTCGGGCACATCGGCCATGCGCAGCGGCTTGTAGGAATCCAGATTGCGATCCTTCACCTGGCCAGCCTCGAACTGCGTGCCTTCATGCAAGGCAAGGCTGAGGCCCCACAAGGACGCCCCCTGAGCCTGAGCCAGCACGCCGTCCGGATGGGCCTGGGTGCCGCAGTCGATGGTCATGCTGAGCTTCCTGACCTTGACCTCTCCCGTATCGCGATCTACGGCCACGTGGGCCACGCAGCCCACCCAGGTCGGCATGTTGCGCTCCTGGCCGCCACAGCAGGCCACCCCCATGCCCTCGTCTTCGGGGAGATCTTTTCCCCAACCCGATTGGTCGCGGAGCTTCTCCAGCACCGCAGCAAGCCGTTTCGCGCCGCCGACGCTGTTCGGATCCGAGCCGACGTTGCGGCCGGCGCCATCCAGGCGCTTGAGCCGGAATTCGATCGGGTCTTCCCCGAGTTCGTGGGCCACCTCGTCCATGAAAGACTCGACGCCCCAGCCGATCCAGCCCGGGCCGACGGCCCGCAGCCAGCCGGGCAGAAATGTCTTCTGGGCCAGTTCGTTGTTGACCGCACGCACGCGATGGTTGAGCAGCGTATACCAATGGTCCGAGCCGTTGATGGCAAACGGGTCGATAACCGCCTCCTGGCCGTCGACGGAGGGGGCCATAAATCCGGGAGCCATGGCCTTTGTGGGCCAGCCGGCAGCCACCCCATGCTCGATGCCCAGCAACTTCCCGCCCTTGAAGCAGCCTGTGAAGTGCTGCACAGAAGGCGAGCGCACACAGTCCATGCGACTGTCACTCGGCCGGTCGAACACCATCTTGACCGGCTTGCCGATGGCCTTGGCGGTCAGGGCGGCGGGAATCATGTAATCCCCGAACAGCCGGCGACCAAAGCCGCCTCCCAGGTAGTACTGGTGAATCACGATTTCGGATTCTTCAACCTCAAGCGCCTTGGCCAGCACCGGCAGGATCAGCGACTGCCACTGGTTGCCGGCGTGAACGTGCCAGGTTCCATCCTTGTGTTCGACGACCGCATTTGCGGGCTCCAGCGTAAAGTGCAGTGCGGTACCGGTCCGATACACCGCCTCGATGGTCTTGTCCGCCTTTTCCAGCGCCGCATCCATGTCGCCGTGGTCCACAAAGCGGTAGCCGGCCTGGCGATCTGCCGCGACCCGCTCGCCCTCGCCCAGAATCTCTGCCTCGGTCACCTCGGCGGTCGGTCCGGGCTCCCAGCTGACATCCAGGGCTTCGGCCGCCTTCTTTGCGGCCCAGTGACTGTCAGCCACGACGCTCACCCAGCCCTGCAAGGTTCCACTGGGATCTTCGAGGATCTCGTAACCCTGGTAGCCGGGGACATTCTTGGCTTTGCTGTCGTCCACCGAGTCGACCTTGCTCCCGTAGCGGGTCGGGGGCAGGAGCGGAAACGCATAGACCATCCCCGGGAGTTCGACGTCCATACCGTATTGCGCCGAGCCGTCGGTCTTGGGCGGCACATCCAGTGCCTTGGTGTCGCTGTTGAGCAGGGTACGCTGCTCGGCCGGCTTGAGCGGCAGCTTGGCAATTTCCTCATCCGTAAAGGTCCGTTCGATCGAACCCGCAGCCACGATTTCGCCGTAGGTCACGCTCTCTTCGCCGCAGGTCACGACGCCGGCCTCGACACTGCAGTTTCCCGGATCCGTGCCGAGCATCTTTGCTCCGGCCTCGACCAGCGCAATTCGCCCGGCGGCACCCGCCTGGGAAAGCTGGTTGAAGGTGGTGTGCACGGACCAGGACCCGCCGGTGACCATGTAGCCCCACTTCGGGTCGGTGTCCACGTGCTCGATGGAGACCTTGCTCCAATCCGACCCGAGTTCTTCGACCACGACGCGCGCCAGGGCGGTTCCGACGTGCTGACCCATTTCGGCCTTGGCGATATTGACCCGTGTTCTTCCGTCGGCGTCGACGGTGAACCAGACGGTCGGGGAGAATTGCTTCTCGGCCAGGGCGGCTCGTGCTGAACCAACCAGACCGGCCGGCGCAAAGGCCATCATCACCGCGCCGCTCACCGAACCGACGAGGAAGTTTCTTCTGGATACCTGGAGTGACTCGTCGCGAAATTTCATGACTGCGCCTCCCGGTTGAGTTCAGCGGCCCTGCGAACCGCGGCCAGAATTCGGGGATAGGCCATGCACCGGCAGAGGTTGCCGTTCATGTGCTCGATGATTTCCTCGTCGCTGGGATCGGGATTGTCTTCCAGCAGCTTGGCTGCCTGCATGATCTGACCCGACTGGCAGTAGCCGCACTGGGGCACCTGGACTTCCAGCCAGGCGACCTGCAACGGGTGATCGTCCGCCATCTGCTCGATGGTCGTGACGGTCTTTCCGGACGCCGCACTGAGCGGTAGCGAGCAGGAGCGTACCGGTTTGCCATCCAGGTGAATGGTGCAGGCACCACACTGTGCAATGCCACAGCCGAACCGTGTTCCGGTGAGCTTGAACTCGTCCCGGATCACCCATAGCAGCGGTGTATCTGCCGGCGCACCGCTGCTTACCGATTGACCATTCAAGGTGAATTCGATCATGGTGCCCTCCCTCGACAACCGTTCCCGAAGGCTAGCACAAAATTTCGCAGTTGAAGCTAGCGCAGGTCGTCGATCAGCCGGTAGAGAGGATCGAGTACGGACGCACCCAGCAGGCGGCACCGCGCCGGCGACCAGCCGGTGATTTCATCCGGCGCATTGGCGTTGTCCTTGAACGGCATTTCCAGGGTCATCGACAGGCAATCGAAGGTCTCGGCAATGTAGTCCGTGGCCTTGCGCAGATCCGATGAGCCGGGTTCGTCGCGCCCATAACCAAACTCGGTCTGGAAGTCGGGGTTGGCCGTCACGTACATCGACTTGAACGCCTCGGTAAGCTGATCCAGCCGAGCCGTCCATCCGCCAACCCCCTCGGCGCCGGCGATGAAGTTGTAAGGCAGCGCCTCGTCGCCGTGAACGTCGAGCGCGAAATCCACCCCAGCCTGCTTCATCCGCTGTTTTACGAAGAACACCTCCGGGCTCTGGTCCGTGCTCGCGTCGGACCACGCACGATTGAGGTTTACGCCGACCGCATTCGTCCGCAGGTGGCCTCGCCGGCTACCGTCCGGGTTCATATTGGGGACCACATAGAACACGGCCTTCTTCAGAAGCTCTCGCGCTATCGGCTCATCCGCATCGAGGAGGCGATCCAGGAAGCCCTCCATCCACCATTCGGCCATGGTCTCGCCCGGATGCTGGCGAGCAATGAACCAGCACTTGCGCTTGTCCGGAGTTTCTTCGCCAATGACCAGGAGATCCATGTCCTGACCGTCCAGCGTATGACCCAGATGCTCGTAGCGGACCCCGTCACCCTGCGCCGCTGTTGCCACCAGGTCCAGGTGACGCTCCATCGAATACGGAGCGAAATAGGCATACCAGACCGAGTCCAGGGCGGGCTCATGTTCGATCTTCAGGACCCCATCGTCGTAACTCGTGGGGACCCGAAACCAATGATCCCGATCATAGGATGCAACTGCCTGGTAATCGTCCCAACCTTCAAGGTAGGCCGCCTCGCTGGCGTTGGTCAGGTGAAAACAACAGGCCTGGTCGGCCGCCCCGGTTACGCGGAAGTGAAACCACTGGAAAAAATGGGACTCGTTGTCGACTCGAATTCGCAGCTGGACATTTGACGGATCGTCACAGGAGTCGCAGATGATATTGCCGCTGTCGAAAGCGCTGGAGATGTTCATCGCGGGGTCCTCTGAATTCGATCAGGGCATTGTAGACGAAGCAAGGCCGCGGCGCGGGGGCCCATCCAAAGCGTAAGACCTTGGGGTATCATTGCGCTGCCTTGGGATGGAGCCTGGATGCGCAACCTCATATCCGAATTGAAACGGCGCAACGTCTTTCGCGTCGCGCTGCTCTATGTGGTCGGCAGCTGGGTGATCCTGCAGGTGGCCGATGTGGCGGTGGGCCTCATGGGCCTGCCCGACTGGACGCTGCGATTCATCCTGCTCATCCTTCTGCTCGGCCTGCCGGTCGCGATCGCGGTTTCCTGGATCTATGAACTCACGCCCGAGGGGCTGAAGCGCGATCGCGAGGTGGCACCCGATCCCGCCCGCAACGCCGAAACAGGTCGGAAGATCAACATCGTCGTCGCCGGCCTCCTGGTCGTCGCAATCGGCCTGTTTGCCGCCGATCGTTTTACACCAGAAAACCGGGAGGCATCCCCCGAGGCCGCCGCAACGCCGGCCCGGCAGGACGCGGAGCCGCGGCCGGAAGCTACGGTAGCGACCTTCCAGCCCCCGCCGCGCTCCATCGCGGTGTTGCCCTTCGAGAACATGAGCGGTGCCGAAGAAAATGCGTATTTTTCGGATGGACTCGCCGAGAGTCTGCTGAACCTGCTCGCGCGATT
>JAWVZU010000085.1:0-13312 GCA_033722075.1 Lysobacterales bacterium | reverse complement strand
TGAGTCCTCTCAAGTCACCTCGCAAGCGCCCACACAAGCATCCTGAATCAATTGTTAAACAGCGTGCCGGACTTCCGTCCAACAAAAAGGCCAGCCTTTCGCTGACCCGGGGCCTCGGTCCCGAGGCAGGCCGATCATTATCCACCAGAGCAGGTGGATCGTCAACCCAAAAGATTGTCCGCCGGCAAAGCCGGGCAGCGTTGCCGCCCGCCCCTCCTCTCGAGGAAGAAAATGCTTCTAAACCAAGAGGTTAATAACCAACGAGGAAACAATTTGTTCAAGCCGTGAAGCACATCGCCTCGCGGAAGAGCGGCGCATTATAGAGGGCCGGCAAGCGATGTCAACCGGCCGGTTTCAACCGGCAAGCAGGGCGCCCCGCATGAGCTCCATGAATCGGTCCTGGTCGACTCTCAGCACGATTCGGGCATTGGCCCGGCGATCCAGGCGGTTTTCCCAGTCGACCCAGGTCAGACCGCGACTGGCGCCGTCTGTCTCGACCCGGGCATAACGCACCTCGGACTCCTGGACGATGTCGGGTTCAACGACGACGGACAGGGCAAGTGCATCCGCTGCACGCATCTGCCCGGTCTCGTCCCGGCGCTGGACGAACTCCGCCACCCGCCCGGAAATCCGACCATAGAATTCGGCCCGAGGGGTATCCAGCGCCCGCCACTCCTGCAACGTCTCCAGGGGAAATCCGTGCCGCACCGTCGCTTCCCAGTCGGCCAGTTCGAAGTCGCCCCACTCATCGAACACGATGCGAGCGGCTTCCGGGTCCGAATAGACATTGAACTCGGCGCATCCCGTGAGCACGTTACCTCGGCCGGTGACGGCACCGCCCATGATCACCAGGCGCTTGAACAACCTTGGAAGGTCCGGTTCGAGGCGAAGCGCCACGGCCAGATTGGTCAAGGGCCCGATCGCAGCCAGCGTGAGACGACCGGGTGCCTCGCGGGCCATCCGCACGATTGCCTGCGCCGCATGTTCCGTCTTGACCCGCCGCTGCGATTCGGGAATGCCCACGTCGCCCAGTCCGTCCTCGCCGTGTACCCGGGTGGCGTTCTCCGTGGGCAGGTAAACCAGCGGTCGGGCACAACCTGGATAGATCGCCGCATCGGACTCGATCACATCCAGGACTTTCGCCGCGTTGCGCGTCGTTTGCGACAGCCCCACGTTGCCGTGCACGGTCGTCAGTGCAAGCAGATTGACGTGCGGTTGCGATGCGGCAAGCATGATCGCCAGCGCGTCGTCGACACCCGGGTCGGTGTCTATGATGAGATCGATCCGTTCCTTCACGATCAGCCGCTTTGCCGGGATTCCTGCTGCTCGATCTTGGCCCAGGAATCCCGGAGCGTCACGATCCGGTTGAACACCGGCTGCCCCGGACGACTGTCTACCGTGTCCACGCAGAAATAGCCATTGCGTTCGAATTGGACCCGCGTGCCTGGTTCTGCCTTACCCAGCGACGGCTCCACCATGGCCTCCAGTTCCTCCAGGGATTCCGGATTGAGGAAGTCGGTAAACGGCCTTTCCTTGTCGGCGGCAGGCTGGGCCGTGACGAACAGGCGATCGTAGAGACGGGTCTTGACCGGCACGGCGTGGCGGGCCGAGACCCACTGGATGGTGCCTTTGATCTTGCGGCCGCTCGTGTCTTCTCCGCTGCGCGTGTCCGGATCGTAGGTGCAGCGAATCTCCACGATATTCCCCTCGTCATCCTTCACGAGTTCCTGGAAATCCACGACATAACCATATTTTAGACGCACCGCACCGCCGGGCTTGAGGCGGAAATACTTGCGCGGCGGGTCCTCCATGAAATCATCGGCCTCGATGTAGATCTCACGCGAGAAGGGAATCGTCCGGGTGCCCATTTCGGGTTTCTGCGGGTGGTTCGGGCATTCCATCTCTTCAACCCGGTCCTCGGGATAGTTGGTGAGGACCAGCTTGATCGGTCGCAATACGCCCATGACTCGCGGGCACTTGGGGCCGAGGTCTTCCCGCACCGAGTTCTCGAGGATCCCCAGCTGGACCTTGTTCTCGGCCTTGGAAACGCCGATCCGGTCGCAGAAGTCCCGGATCGCTTCCGGGGTGTAGCCTCGCCGGCGCAGCCCGGAGATGGTCGGCATGCGAGGATCGTCCCAGCCCGACACATGGCCTTCCGTCACGAGCTGGTTGAGCTTGCGCTTGCTGGTCACGGTGTAGAGCAGCTCGAGGCGCGAGAACTCGATCTGCTGTGGGTGACAGTCCACCGAGATATTGTCCAGAACCCAGTCGTAAAGCGGCCTGTGGTCCTCGAATTCCAGCGTACACAGGGAATGGGTAATGCGCTCCAGCGCATCGGAAATGCAATGGGTGAAGTCATACATCGGGTAGATGCACCACTTGTCGCCGGTCCGATGGTGAGTCGCCCGGCGAATCCGGTACAACACCGGATCGCGCATGTTGATGTTCGGCGAAGCCATGTCGATCTTCGCCCGGAGGACATGCGCCCCGTCGGCGAACTCGCCGGCCTTCATGCGCTCGAAAAGGTCCAGGTTCTCCTCGGCGCTCCGCTCACGAAATGGGCTGTCCTCGCCCGGCTCGGTGAGCGTACCCCGCAGGCGGCGAATCTCGTCTGCAGGCAGGCTGTCCACGTAGGCCAGTCCACGCCGGATCAACTCCCGGGCAAAGTCATACAGCTCGTCGAAATAGTCGGAGGCATGACAAAGCTCGGCCCATTCGAAACCGAGCCAATGGACGTCTTCCTGAATCGCGCGAGCGTACTCCTCGCTTTCCCTTTCCGGGTTCGTATCGTCGAAGCGGAGATTGCACGTTCCGGCATAGTCTTCGGCCACACCGAAGTTGAGACAGATCGACTTGGCATGACCGATATGCAGGTATCCGTTGGGCTCCGGCGGGAAGCGGGTTGCAACCCGTCCGCCGTGCTTGCCCTCCTGCCGGTCCCGCTCGATGATCTGGCGGATGAAGTTCGACGGCCTGGATGGTTCGGTCATGATTCGGGAGGTCGTTTTCTTGTTGGTGAGTTTGCGGCCCCCAATTCTTCCGGACGGAGCTCGTCGAGCATCTCCAAGGCCGGTCTGGCCGCCTCGCTGTGGGGATAAAGCGCTACCAGTGATTCAGCATAGCGAACCGCCTTGCTCCGATTGTCCTGAGCGGCGTAGGACTCGCTGACCGCCAGGAGCGACTCGGGCAATTCTGCCGTATTCGGGTCCCGCTGCAGATAGAGATTCACGATCCGCGCCGAGTCGTCCGGATTGCCCGCCTGCGCGAAGCGTCGCGCAAGTTCCAGGTGGAGCTTGGGATCCAGCTGCGGCCGGACCTGGGTGACGGCCAGATAATCGCGATAGTAGCGCGTGACGAACTCGATATCCTTGATCTGCAGGAGGTCCGAGGCGACTTCGTGAAACTCCTCATCCGTCGGATCGTATTTCCAGGCGGCGTAGCGTGCCTCGATGATTTCCCGATCGTCCGGCGCCAGGGCAGCCGCCCGCGCCAGCAGTTTTCTGGCCCGTTCCAGGTCAAAGCTCTCCATGGCCTCGCGCGCCATGACCAGAAGACTCTCGGGATCCGTGACATCCGTGCCGGCATCCAGACCGGCGACCGCCATGAAGATGAAACCGAGCAGGATACCGACGGGCAGCGTCGCCAGTGCAAACAGCGCGTGCCACATGGGGATCATCCCGGCCAACCAGATCCCCGCCAGCGTAAGCGCCCAGGCCAGCCCGACGACCAACGCCGGCAAACGGAAAATCTTGGAGCGGGTGCCCACCCCGGCGCCAATAATCAACCCGCCACCACCGACAAGACCGGCATGGGCATGCTCCGGGAACAGCATGATACCGAGGGCCCCGGTGGCCAGTGCGAGCAGCGCAAAAAGCCAGCCCGGCGTTCCGCCGAGTTTTTCGCCAAGGGCCGGCGCGGTCATGATCACACCAAGACAGGTCGCCCAGATGGCAACCAGTGGCCCCGCGGGCGCGCCATAAGACAGCCACGCTGCGCCGCCCGCGATCGCCATTGTGAGAATCCAGATAGGCAATGAACCGGGCTCTCTAGAATCCGTTCACGGTGCCTGAATTGGGAAACCGGATGGGGGTCATGGGCATTTCAACTCTTAAGACGATCCAATCATACAGCGAACGCGGAAAAGTTCGTGCCCACTGAGGTTATATTTTCGCTCGAAATTGCTGATCGGCATTGCCGGCTCAAGCCTGCCAAGATCGGGTTTCAGTCCGTAGATCTCAAGGCTCGCTGCAAACTCCTCCGCATAGATCGCCCAGTTGGTCCGCAGTTCCAGCATGCCGCCCAGGGCGATGAGCGCCGGAAAAACCGGATGCGCATGCCAGCGGCGCTGCAAATGTCGTGGTTTCGGCCACGGATTGGGATAGAGCAACCAGTGTTGACAGCATCGCCATTCATGAAATGCGGCCAACCGCCAGAAGTCCTGGATTTCCGCCCGGACCATGATCAGGTTGTCGCGCTCCATGACGTCCTGGCAACCGGCCTTCGCCAACCGCTTCTCGGAACGGTCGATGGCGACGACTCGGCGGTCGGGATTGGCCCTTGCGAGCGTCTCACTGGACTCCCCCGTGCCGCACCCCGAGTCGAAGATCAGGGGTCTCTGGTCTCCGCTTATGCAATCCGCTACCACTTCGAAGGCAGCTTTCGTATGCGGCGCAATCGGCCGCCGATAGTCGTGACGCCGGTGACGTTCCACGACTTCGTGAAGGCGCTTGTGGACGCCGACCTGAGAGGACTCAACCGGAGACGAATTGCCAACCAACCCAGTCTTATTCGTTAATTGCATATAGCCGACTCAACTTTCTCCCCACGCCAAAATGCGCGACAATGCCGCGCTTTTGGCCGAACCCGGTGCGGCACGAGTATGGCGAGCCCAAACCTATTCAATCACGCAGAACCCTACCAGATGCACCGCGGAGGGATGCTCCCGGAGTTCCAGCTTGCGTGGGAATCCTGGGGCGAGCTGTCGGCAGCCCGGGACAACGCCATTCTCATCCTCACCGGCATGTCGCCGGACGCCCATGCAGCCGCGTCCGAAGACAATCCAGAGCCGGGCTGGTGGGACTTCATGATCGGACCCGGCAAGCCGATCGACACGAACCGATGGTTTGTCGTCTGCGCCAATTCGCTGGGCAGTTGCAAGGGTTCGACCGGACCCGCGAGCATCAACCCCGAAACGGGAAAACCGTGGGCACTGGGCTTTCCCGAGCTGAGTCTCGAGGACATCGCGGAGACCACCCGTCTGCTGCTCGTTCACCTGGAAATCGAACAGCTTGCGGCCGTGGTCGGGCCTTCCATGGGCGGCATGACGGCCCTGGCCCTGTGCAGCCGCCACCCGGACCTGACCCGCAACCTGATCTCCATCTCATCCGCACCGCATGCCACGCCGTTTGCCATTGCAATCCGCTCGCTGCAACGGGAAGCGATCCGCTGCGACCCCGATTTCAATGGCGGTGCGTATCACGAGGGAGAGCTGCCCCTCAAGGGCATGCGCATCGCCCGCAAGATGGGCATGCTCAGCTATCGGTCAGCCAAGGAATGGCTGGCGCGCTTCGGACGCGACCGGATCACCGCGGAGCGCCGCGACGGCGGCAAGCCCTTTGAGCCCGAGTTCGAGATCGAATCCTATCTGGAAGCTCACGCCGAAAAGTTCATCAATACCTTCGATCCGAACTGCTATCTCTATCTGTCCCGCGCCATGGATTGGTTCGACATCGGAGACTATGGAGTCACCGTCGCCGACGCCCTCGCCAGGCTTCCGCTCAGACGGGCACTTGTCGTAGGGGTCGAGACGGACGTGCTCTTTCCCATCCGACAACAGCGCGAACTCACAGATGCCCTGCGTCGCGGCGGCACCGCCGTAACCCTCGAGGAGCTGCCCTCAGTCCAGGGACACGATGCTTTCCTCGTCGATGAAGATCGCTTTGGCCCGGCCGTCGCGAATTTCCTCCGCACGCTATAATGGGCAATTGGACAGCAGGAAACACCGGACAATGAACGCTCAGGCAGTCGTAAGGGAGTTTCCGGGATTGGAAGACCTCATCGAGGTCGTCGATCAGGCGGTATCCCATGAGAAGACGGCAGAAATCGTGACGGACCTGCGCCGAGCGCTGTGCCGTTTGATCCGGGATCCGGACCTGCAACTGCCGGACAGCGTTTACAAGCCCAACCCGAATCACTATGCCCGCCGCGAGCTCTACACCAGCCCGAAGCACGGCTACTCGATTATCGCCATGACCTGGGGTCCCGGCCAGGGGACGCCGATCCATGATCACGCCGGCATGTGGTGCGTCGAGGGCGTCTGGGCCGGTGAGATCGAGGTCGTTCAATACGACCTGGTCGATCGGCAGGATGATCTCTACTGCTTCAAGCCGGTGGGCACGATGCAGGCAGGCTATGGTTCGGCCGGCAGCCTCATTCCACCGCACGAGTACCACACGATCCAGAACATCACTTCCGACAGCGTGGCGGTGTCGGTCCACATCTACAGTGGGTCGATGACCGAGTGCAACGTGTTTGGTCCGGTTGGGGACGGCTGGTATCGGCGGGACCAGCGCGAATTGAACCTGGACTGACCCGTCCCCTCACCCGAAACTTGAGTCGGCAACGCGGGGTCATTAAACTCGCGGCGCGCCCTTTGCCGGGGTGGCGGAATTGGTAGACGCGCCGGACTCAAAATCCGGTACTGGCGACAGTGTGAGGGTTCAAGTCCCTCCCCCGGCACCATCCTATGCTCTCCCTTCTGTGGCTCGCCTTTGCTTCGCCACTCGATCGACCCGAATGTTGCCGGGGGAAGGACGCCCCTCAGTTTTCTGCTGAAGCTGCGCGTACCGCCTGTGCGCGTCAGCTCGGGAAGACGCATGCGCCCGGGATCGGCGGTCCGGGCCGAGCTGGGTTCAAGTCCCTCCCCCGGCACCATCCTCAAAAAGCAGGTTGCCTGGAGCCCGCAGCCTAGCTAACTTTGCCTGAAGGCCTTGCACCTTGGAACATCGACTTGGACGCCACAGCTCGCGAGGAAGCAAAAGCTCAGCTGGAGTTCGAGCGACGACTCGAGCCCGGTGTGTGGGTCTCGTTTCTTGGCGAGGACGGCCAGCGCGTTCCGGCGAAACTGTCCTGGAAGAGTCCCGTGTCACGCAAGCTGCTCTTCGTCAACGCCAATGGACTGAAGGTTGCCGACCGAAAGATGGAGGAGGTGCTGGATGAGCTATCCCGCGGCGAGGCGGTTATCATGGCCACGCCCCCCGGGTAGGCCAGAGAGGAAGAAGCATGAACCGATATAGCCCACGAAGACGGCAGATCCTTGCCGGCATGATCACCGGCGGACTGCTGCCCTGGCAGGATCTGCTTGCGGCAGGAGAACTGCTTCCCGTAACCCCCTCCGATGCCGAAGGACCGTTCTTTCCCGTAACAATTCCGGAGGACCACGACGCCGACCTCGTGCAGGTCGCCGGTCAGGAAGAGCGCTCACCAGGCCGGATCGCCCATGTCCAGGGAAACGTGACGGATCCGACCGGGACCCCGATCGACGGTGCGCGGGTCGAAATCTGGCAATGCGACGCGTCCGGGACCTACCACCACCCGGGAGACCGCGGCACGCCCGATCGACGCTTTCAAGGGTACGGTCAGTCACTGACCGGTAGCGACGGCGGCTACCGGTTCCGAACGATTCGTCCCGTACCCTACGGTGGCCGGACGCCGCATATCCACTTTCGCGTAACGGCCCCGGGTTTCGACCGCTTGACAACCCAGCTCTACGTGGCTGAAGAGGCTGAACGAAACAGCCGGGACGGGCTGTACAAACGCCACTCGCAGGCACACCGCATGTTGCTTACCCGCTCCTTCCAGCCAAGCGGTTCACCGCAGGACCCCGTATCGGCGACTTTCAACATCGTGCTCGGCTGAGCCGATCTCACCTTGCGTCCTGATGCTCCGGTGCTAAATTGTCGGTCGGAGAAGGGAGTTGGCAGTGGACTTCGTAACGCCCGAGGACGTCAAGACCAGGCTGGTTGAAGATCTAGCGGAAAGTGCCGGCGATGCCGACGCGAAGGCGGCAGATGCCCTTCTGAGCCGGCTGGTCACACTGTTCGCTTTTCTGGAAGATCCGGACGTGCCAGAAAAGGCGCGCGCCGTCCTCAGTCATCTGTTCGAACCCTACAGTCGCTTGACGCTGGTCGATCCGTCGGTGCTGGAGGACAAGAATCACCCGGCACGCTACCTGCTGGCCGACATGGTCCGCCTGCTGATCGATGATGCCGTGCCGGACGAAGACCGGGACGAAGCACTGGCCAAGGTCGATTCGGTCGCATGGCAAATTATTGATCAATACAACGGGGGCGTTGACCTGAAGCCCTTTCGACGCGGCCTCAAGGAGATCGAGCAGTTTCGCAAAGGGCATCTCCGCAGGGCCGCTCTGGCAAAAAGACGTGCCGAAAAAGTCGCCCGGACCCAGCGACTGCGCGAGGAAGCCAGGGACCTGGCATCGGCAGCAATCAACCGGCTCTTCGATGAACTGGAGATCACCCCGAGCATCGCCGAGTTTCTGAACGGCCCTTGGCATAACGTCGTGACTCTGACCTGCCTGCGGCACGCCCCGAACTCGGACGAGATGATGGAGGTCCTTCGCCTGGCCCGGCGCATGGCCCAGCACAACGACCCGGAAGACTTCGACATGGCGCTCATCGAGACCGTCGGGGCCCACCTGGAAATGGTTGGATTCGACGAGGCGGAAGCGCGCCCCTACGTCGAGCAGGTCGTCGAGACCACCGAGTCCGGCGCGGAACCAGCGGCGACCTCATTTCGGGTCACGGATGAGAAAGATCTGGAGGACTTCGCCCGCGGGCCGGAGCCGCTGGTGCCCGGCGGCAGTGCCGGGCAAACGAGAGAGGAGCTGGAGGAGCTGCTTTCTCCCGGACAGTGGGTCCAGTTCAAGAAAGCGGACGGCCAGACGGTCCAGGCGAAGCTGTCCTGGAAGAGCCCGATTACGCGCAAACTGCTGTTCGTGGACGCCCAGGGCCTGAAGGTAGCGGATCGGGACCTGGACGAGGTGATCGAGGAGGTCGAAAAGGGCGAAGCGATCCTGCTGCTCTGAGCAAACGCCTATTGGGCGGTTCGGTAGAGGTCGCGGGCAACGCGGAAGCCCAGCGCAGCCCCTCGCTGTCCCGCCAGGTAGCCGGTGCGATACGCGATGCGTGCCGTCTCCGGGGCGCCGCCCCAGAAGCTCCCGCGGGCGACACGCCGCTCACATCCCTGATTGATCCAGGCGCTGCCATCGGCGGGCGCCCGAACATAGGAATCGTGCCAGCAATCCGCCACCCACTCCTGAACGTTGCCGGCCATGTCGTAAAGCCCGTAGGGATTGGGGCTGAGCGAGGCAACCGGTGCCGGGCCCCAGAAACCGTCGGCGTAGTCCGTGAAGGCCTGATTCCAGGCTCGGTCATAGCGGGGCGAACGATCGTTGTCCCCGGTCAGGTTTTCTAGTGGCTCAGGCGGCGACCCTGCCCCCCACCAGTAGATCTCAGCGCTTCCCGCACCATGCGCGTACTCGTATTCGGCTTCCGTCGGCAGCCGATAGGGCATCCCGGTTTCCGAGGCCAGCCACCGGGCATACGCCGTCGCGTCATTCCAGGATACGTGAATGACCGGCGTGTCATCGGCCGCGGCCCGCCCGCGGAAATTGTGTCGCCAATTGATCTCATTGCGGCGAATCACCCTTCCGTTGGACTCGTTGTATACGAACGAGGCCCCTTCCCTTTCGGCATCGGAAACATAGCCGGTCGCCTCCACGAAACGGCGGAAATCACTGACGGTCACCTCGGTCGTTGCCAAGGCAAACCCCCGGCTGAATTCCACCCGGTGCCGCGGCTCTTCGAAGCTCGTGTGCCCCGGAGTGCTGGGCAGCGTGCCCATGAGGAAAGCGCCGGCCGGCAAGACAATCATCTCCGGTCCCGGAGAGCCGTCCGGAAAGGCATCGCTGAAGGTTTCTCCCGGCGCGAACACGCCGTAGACCAGAGCATGCCGGAGTTCTGAGGACAAGGCCTGCACGAGGCCGGAGGACGCCCCAAGTGCCTCTGCAGCGTCGATCTGCTCACGGGCCTTATCGAAGCGCGCAGCACGCATTGCCGCCCGTGAATCTTCAGCAACCTCACGGATTCGCTGGGCCTGAAACCGTTCGATACGTCGCTCCGTGTCGACCAGAAAGCTCGATCTCTCGTCAAACCGAAGCGCTCGACGAATGAGGAACAGGGCCTCCTGGAAGCGATCGGAACGCGCCATCGTCAGTGCTCGCTCAACCACATCGAACTCCAGCCGCTCGATGGCTTCCTCCAGATCGGGATGCTCCGGATCGAGCTCCCGGACCCGCGAAAGATTACCGAGGGCCGCATTGCCGGCCTCATTGACCAGGTTCCCCTCCTCCAGTTGCTGCTGAGCACTGACCATGGCCCGGTCCGCCAGCGCCAGCTGATCCAGCCTTTCGACAAGCGCCTCGGCCTCGGGAAGGCTTTCGAACACGCCAGCCAGGACGCTGGCGACCTCTTCGGCGGCGACCAGATCCCGCTCGGCAAGATGCCGGTCCATGCGCTGAACGAGCATTGCCCCGACTGTCTCCAGGCCTTCCCGGGCGGCCTCATTGTCAGGTTCGAGTTCGAGTACCCGCCGGTAATGCTCGATCGCGCTGTCGCCGGGGGGATCATAGAGCCGGCCTTCGGCGAGGGCCGCGTCGGCGGCTTCCAGTGCACCGGTGGCATCAACGGCCTGGGAAGGGTCCAGCGATCGAGCCTGACGCGGCGTGCGCTCGGTTGGGCCACCGCCGGGCCCGGATCCAGCGTCCACCTGGCCCTGCTGGTCCACGCCGGCAGCCGGGCCGTCGGGCACCTCGCTCTCACCGTTTCCCGGCCCGCGCAGCCCGAAGAACAGAGCCACCACGGCAATCATCACGATCAGGATGACTGCCCGCAGCTTGCGAACGGTCCATACCGGCGCTCGGTTTTTCGGCTCTGTCTGTTCTTGCGTATCTGCCATTCGGACGGTAGGTGCCGTTGTCGTGGCGTGCCAGCCGCGATTATTGCACGCGGTCCGGGGCCGCGGGAATCGCCGTGGTCGCTACCCAAAGGCGGGCAATGCCGCTATGCTCGGCCGGGCATGGTCGCCGCTGCCGCGGACGCGTGCCGGTTCCATTCCTGAGATTCGACCCCTGATGACTGAAGACGATCCACTGAGCAACTGCGTTTTTGTCAACGACCGGCAGCAACTGGCTGATGCGGCGACCCGCTGGCGGCGCGCCCCGGAGCTCGCCGTCGATACGGAATTCGAACGCACCCGGACCTTTTTCGCAAAGCTGGCACTGGTCCAGCTTTCGGACGGCGAAACGGTCTGGCTGGTTGATCCCCTGGCCGTGGAAGATCTGGGTCAACTGTGGGAACTCCTCGCCGAGCCTTCGACGGTCAAGGTCCTGCACAGTGCGTCCGAGGACATCTCCCTGCTGCATCAGCTGGCCGGTCACCCCATGCTGCCCCTGTTCGACACCCAGATCGCCGCCGGCTTGTGCGGCCTGGGCGCAAGCCTCAGCTACCAGGACCTGGCCCAACAGATCTGCGGGGTTGAACTGTCGAAATCGCAAACCCGCTCCGACTGGCTGCAACGCCCGCTCGAGGAGGCGCAATTGCGTTACGCGGCTCTCGACGTGCTGCACCTGCTCCCGATCAAGGCCGAACTCGCCGGAAGGCTGGAGGCGCTTGGGCGAACCGAATGGTGTGCCGAAGACTGTGCCCGCCAGGTGGCCGATGCAACGGCCACAGCGAGCGAGGATGCAGACCGCATCTACCGGGACTTCAAGTGGGGTTGGAAACTGGACGGGGTCGGGCGAGGCGTGCTCCGTGAACTGGTAGCGTGGCGGGAGCAGCGGGCCCGCAAGCGCGATATGCCGCGGCGCCACGTTCTCGGTGACAATCAAATCATCGAGCTGGCGCGCCAGCAACCCACCGACGTGGCGAAGATCGCCGACCTCGCGGAGATCAATCTGCACCGCGGGGCGCCCGTGATCGACGAAATCAGCGCTGCGATCCAAGCCGGGATCGAGCGCGGTCGGCAGGATCCACCGGCGCCGCTGGATGCGCCCCTGGACCGGGAGCAGCGGCGGGTGCTGAAAGGCCTGAAGAAGGCGGTTGCGGAGCGCGCGGAGGAACTCGAACTCGAGCCCAGCCTGCTGGCTGCGAAACGCGACCTGCTGCCGCTGGTTCGCCATGGCGAACTGCCGGAGCGCCTGACCGGTTGGCGACGCGAGGTCATCGGGGATCAACTACTGGAAATCCGCGAGGAACTGATGCATGCGCAAGAGGAATAGCCCGACAGCCAGGACTCGTGCGCTGGGGCTGGCGTTGGCCGCCCTCGCCGCGACGGCCGCAGCCCAGGAGCCGCCGCCAGGGACGGAGATCTACCTCGCCGAGGTCGAAGGTGATCGCCTGGGGGACGCTCAACGCCTCACGGAGCGACCTGGCTACGACAATCAACCCCATTTCCAGCCGGATGGCGACGCGTTCTGGTTCACGAGGATCGAGTCGGGTCAGGCGGATATCTACGCCATGGACCTGGTGACGCGCAGCGAGAAGCAAGTCACCGAAACGCCCTTGAGCGAGTACTCGCCGACACCCAGCCCAAACGGCGGCATCGCAGTCGTCCGGGTGGAAGCCGACGGAGCCCAGCGGCTATGGGAGTTCGAAATCGACGGCAGCAACGAGCGGCTCCTGTTCCCGGAGCTTGAACCCGTCGGCTATTTCGACTGGATCGACGGGAATCGGGTCGCGGCATTTCTGCTCGGCGATACCTTCACGCTGCAGGTCGCGACACCCGGGCAACCCGCGCGGGTCGTGGCGGATGACATCGGGCGCACGATTCGGCGTTTGCCGGACGGTACGGTCGCTTACCTGGACAAGGCACGGACGCCTTTTCGCATCGTCTCCTTCAGTACGGAAGACGATACGCATAGGACCCTTGCGGAGATGCCGGGGGAAGGCGAGGATTTCGCCGTCGGACCTGACGGCCGGTTATGGGCCGGAGTCGACGGGCGGATCCTGGTTCACGGCTCGGAAGGTTGGGTAGAAGCCGCCGACTTCTCCGGCGCGGGCATTCTTGGCATCACCCGCATGGCAGTCAGCCCGAACGGTAGCCGACTCCTGTTCGTCGCAGCCGAGTAGGAGCGGCGCCCCCGCCGCAATCCTTCATCCCCCGGTCAGACGCGCCAGCAGACGATTACGGAACTCGCGGATCCGCTCCGCGTTGACGCCGAGATCGCTGCGACCGA
>JAWVZU010000084.1:0-13377 GCA_033722075.1 Lysobacterales bacterium | reverse complement strand
CCATGCCGAGACGTCGATCAGCAATGTGTCGTTCGCCGGCGGCGTGTTCGAGTTCGATCTGGATCTCACCAACACGCATCCGAACAACGACTATCTGCCCTTGGTCGAGTTCAAGATCGTCAAGATCGCCTCGAGCTCCGGCACCGTCGAGGTCATCAACGCCGACAACGGCGGCGACGGCACGCATCCGCAGAATGCAGCCCTGTTCGACTACTCGGATCAACTGGGTTCGGACAGCGTCTTCAGCGTTGGCGAGACCACCGGCACGCGGCACCTTCAGTTCGCCGATCCGGCCGCCGAGCTGTTCACCTTCAAGGCGCGGGTCACGGCCTACACGGGTGATGCCGCAGCCACGAACGGCGAGCCGGCAGCAGCCGGCAGCGAGTCCGGCAGCGCCGGGGACGATCCCGACACGCTGACTCAGCTGCTCGAGTTCACCGTCAACCCGCTCACCGGCAGTGTCATCGTCGAACTCGTCGAGGACATCCTCTGATCCTCCACGCGGGGCCGGCCTGACCGGCCCCGCACACCTTTTGTCGGCCTTGGGGGTTTTCCCCTATTCCAATCCGATCCTCCGGCCCGTAGTTTGAATAGCATCCCCTGATTTGGCTGTGGAACCGGATGCAGAGGCAACGATACTTGGGACGCATTATCCCGGCTTGGCTGACGGCCACGCTGCTTTCGTTGTTCTCGATGACGTCTGTTGCAGCCACCCTCGACACCGATCTGGCGAGCCTGCCGTTGAGCCTCAGCAAGCGGGCCATCCTGACCTTCGATTCGGAGCCCGATACCTCGGTGGTCCAGGAGCTCCAGACGCGGGGCCTGAACGTGGCGGACCCGTTTTCGGTGCTCCCCATGCTGGTGGTCACCGGATCGGTGCAGGATCTCATCGAACTCGACGACCTGCCGCACCTGCGTTCGGTCTATCTCGACCGGCCCCAGGAACTACTGCTGGATCTGACCGTGGCCAAGGTCACCGTCGACGGCGCCGCTTACGACCTGGACTGCGGTGGCGTGTTATGCGACGGCGCCGGTGTGGCCATTGCCGTGATCGACACGGGCGTCGACGGCACGCACCCGGATCTCTGCCTGGACGGCAGTGCACTCACCCCGCCGATGCCCACGGATGCACTGTGCCCGGGGCAGGAACCGGTCATGTTGCAGAACGTCGAAGTGCTCACCGACGACCCGATGAACCCGGTCGTCGTCGAGGGCGTGATGAACAGCGACCAGACCGGCGGGCACGGCACGCATGTCGCATCCATCGTTGCCGGCCAGGGTCAGGCGTCCTCCCGGTTCAGGGGAACGGCTCCCGGTGCACGCCTGGTGGGCGTCAGCGCCGGCGACGCGGTTGCGGTGCTGAACACGACGCTGGCGATCGAATGGGTCATCGCCAATCGCGATCGCTACGGCATTCGCGTGATCAACAACTCCTGGGGATCGACCGCCGGTGCGCCGTACGACCCGAACCATCCCGTGATCGTGGCATCGAGCGCCGCCGCGGAAGCGGGTCTGGTGGTGGTGTTTTCGGCTGGAAACTCGGGTCCCGGCACCGACAGCATGAACATGTATTCCCGGAATCCCGACGTCCTCTCCGTGGCAGCCGGTGCAGCGCGCACCGTGACTGCCGACGACATTGCCCAAGGGAACCTGATTCCGCGCGACCCGATCGAAGAACCCGCAACGTTTTCGGCGGTGGGCATTCCCGGATCGGAGCACGCCCATCCCGACCTCATGGCCCCGGGGCAATTCGTGATTGCGGCCCGCGCAACCACCGGCTTTGCCGGCGCCGGCGATGCAGCCACCGATCCGGTGTTCATGACCGATCCCAACGAGCTCCAGTACTACACGACCCATTCCGGCACCTCGATGGCGGCACCGCACGTCTCCGGGGTGGCGGCAATGGTTGTTCAGGCAGCACGAGCCATGGGCGTAGAGCCCTCGGCCGAGACCGTGCGCGAGATCCTGCTGAACTCGGCCAACCCGTTCCAGGATGGTGGATCGTCCACGATCTGGCAGGAATATCGGGCAGGACGAGGCTACCTGAATGCCCTGGCCGCGGTGCACGAGGCCCTGGTCAACGCGGCAAGCTACAGCGACGGAACGGATGACCGGGTGCAGCCCGGTATCGTCTCCGACGTCGTCTCCTTCGGCGGCTCGATCGCCAGCACCGTCGCCGGCGGCAGCTGTCCCTCTACACTCGGCCTCGAGAACGACTCGGTTTTCCGGCATCAGTTCGAGGTCTTCCCGGAAGCCCTGACGATGGATGTCATGGCCGACTGGACGGTGGCGGCCAACGACTTGGAGTTGTGCGTTTACGATCCCGGCGGCCTTCTGACCAGCGGCCGGCGGGTCGAGTCGGACACCGCCTCGGCACCGGTCGATCGTGAGCACCTTGCCTCACCGGCGCCCGGCACCTGGACGGTGGAAGTCCGGGGCATCCTCGGCCTGGAAGCCTTCGACGGATACGCCTCGGTGCTCTATCCGCGCGTCTACGGACCCGACATCAGCGTGGTGCTCACCCCGCAGCAGGCAACCCGCGAAACCGGAGAAGTGCATGCGATCACCGCGACCGTGAGCGACCCGGACGGACCAGTCGCGGGTGCGGCGCTGACCTGGACCGTTTCCGGCACCGGGATGATCCTGGCGCAGGACGAAGTGACGGACGAGTCCGGTCGCGCCACGTTTCTGCTGAGCAGCGACGCGGCGGGGACGAGCGACGTTGCCGTTGAAGCGGGCGCCGCCGGTGACCAGGCCGGCGTAACCTGGGTTGCAGCCGCAGAACTGACCATGCCTGGTCAAGCCTGGGGCGCGGGCAAGCTGCATAGTGGTGAGAAGCTCAACCTGAACGCTCGCCGCGAAGCGATCAACGGCCCCGTGACAGGCCACCTGAAGTTCGAGGGCATCGAGCGTTTCCGCGCAAGCCACTTCCTGGACCTGACCGTCAATGGCCCCACCGCGTCTCTGGTGGCAGAAGGCCGCTGGGGCGATACCGCCGGCTACTTTGCGCTCGTAGAGGTCACCGACCAGAGTGACCCGGGGGCAGGCGCGGACACCTTCCTGGTCGAGATCCGCGCCGGCGATCCCGCCGGCCCGCTGGTCGCCACCGCGTCCGGCACCCTTGCGGCGGGCGATCTCGCCGTCGCCGAGTGATCCGCGCTTAGCCCAGGTTAGACGGCCGGCAACGGTTGATCCGGCAAACATCCTTCGATGCACAGGTGGTTTTCTACCGGCGGCCTGGTGGTTTTCACCGATAGGTCGTCGCCGCGCCCCATGGCCTAATGCAACCTGTTGAAGATCCCTGGAGACAAACCATGGCTGTCTACCGACTGGAATTCGATGCGCAGGGCGACCCCTTGTTCGTCGAGGACAACGGGGAGGATGACCTGTCCGCATGGCACGATCCTGAACCGGACGTCGAAGATCCGTTACTGGAACTCGAGGTGAAGATCGCGAACTGGTTGAAAACCGCTGCCGGAAAAGCAGAATTTCAGCCGTTCAGCGGGCCCGGCTGCGCAATGTAATCGCCCTGCAGCAGGTCGAAGCCCACTTCCCGGCAATGTTGGGCTTCGGCCTCCCGCCTCACGCCATCGGCGATGGTCACAATCTTTCGCTCACGCGCGTAATCGTTGATCCTGCGCATGATCTCCTGGCGGGCCGGCGCCGCGACATGGATTGCCTCGACCAGGCACTATCCATCTTTACGTAGGCTCAATACAGCGTACACCGTTGCTGCACGGGAATGTCGCCCGAGTCGCTCCGGATTCGTAGTTGCGAGCCACCGGCCAACTCGAGGTCGAGCCGACCGCCCGCAACCTGATCTGCGTTCCCCGTGTCGGGCAACGCCGGATCGGCGGCTCAGGGTGATCGCTTGGCGACTTGCTCCGCCGGCTTCACCGAAGTCGGCGTGATTTCCCCGACCAGCGCCTGGAAACGCTCGCTTTCCCTGATGGCACCGAGCCGGGGATCATTGGCCAGGTACCACCAGGAATTCCAGCCGGCATCGATTGCTGCATCGAGGTGATCGAGCGCCGATTCGGACTCGCCCTCCATAGCATCCAGGACCGCGTGCACGTAATACATGCCCGGCGTTCGCGTACCCGCCGACCAGCCATTTTCGAAGACTGCCCGGGCCTGACGCCTCACCTCGCGGGCCCGCTCCTGCTGCCCCGCCTGTTCCAGGGAATAGGCAACCGTGAGCGCCGGAAGACGACCCAGGTTGGACATGCCGCTTGCGACCAGCAGCGAGCCCGGCAAGGGGTCGTCGCCGTTGAGCGAATCGAACAGGTCAATCACGTAGCCATGCTCGCCGGCCGCGGCGGCCACAAAGGAATGGGTCTCGACGTCCCCGGGCGATGTTTCCCGAATCAGGTCCCAGGCCTCGCCGATCCGACCCTGGGCCACCAGGGGCCAGGCGGCAGCCGCCCCGGACAGCAGGCCGGAGGCGCTCCCCGTGTGTCCCCGATCCAGTTCGATGATGCCGAGCATGTCGGCGGCCAGCCGATAGCTGGGCGATACCTGGTAGGCGTGCTGATAGAAGCTGTGGGCCTCTTCCGTGCGACCCTGCATATAGCGAACGTTGCCCGCATTGCCCCAAGCCAGCAGAAAGTCGGGAAAGCGCTCCATCGCCTCGTCAATGTATCTTTCGGTCACCGCGGGGTCGCCTGCCAGGTGGTTGGCCCAGATCAGGTTGCTGAGCACGGCGGGCGAAAGCGGGTCGATCTGCAGGGCCCGCTCGAGATCGGACAGGCAGGCATCGAACCGGCCGAGAAAGCCCTGGGTTGTCCCACGCCACATGTAGGCGGTCGCATTGTTGGGGTTGAGTTCCAGAGCCCGCGTCAGGTTTTCGACCGCAGACGGGTAATGCCCGTTGATGATATCCAGCAGTCCCCGGCTGGCATGCAACTCCGGCAGGTCCGGGTCCAGTTCCTGGGCCCGAGCCAGCGAATCTTCGGCCAGCTTGTTGACCACCGGGAGCGGCAGGTCTCCGTAGGTGGTCGTGGAGTCGAGCAGCAAGGTGGTCGCCTGAGCCAGACCGACGTGGGCCAGTGCAAACTTGGGATCCTGCTCGATCGCGCGCTCGAACAGCACCCGAGCACGTTCCAGCGATTCCCGATTCCTTTGTCGAAAATGATGCCGGCCGAGGAGATAGTGATCGTAGGCCTCGAAGTCGCCGGCGCTGACGCCGGGACGAACCCTGCCGACCATCTTCGGCTCGATGGCGACGGCGACGGCCTGGGCAATCTCATCCTGAATGGCGAAGATGTCGTCCAACTCCCGATCGTAGGTTTCCGACCAGAGGTGATAGCCGGATTCGACGTCGATGAGCTGGGCGGTGACGCGAACACGCTCGCCCGCCTTGCGGACGCTGCCTTCCAGAACGTGACGGACCTTCAGGCTGCGGCCGATTTCACGGATGTCCTCGTTGCGACCCTTGAACTGGAACGACGACGTTCGCGCCGGCACGCGAAGCGAATCCAGCTGAGCGAGCGTGTTCAGGATCTCGTCCGAGATGCCGTCAGAGAAATACTCGTTCTCGGGGTCCGGGCTCATGTTGACGAATGGCAGGACGGCCACCGAGTTGGGGCTCTCTTGAACCGCAGCGGTTACCTCCTTCGACAGGATGGCCTCACCCGGTCCGGGGCGCTGGGTCATGAACCATCCAACCGATAGCGCGACGAGAAGCAGGGCGACGCCCAGCCCGATCTTCCAGCGAGGCCGCCGGTGAAGATCGGGCTGCTGCTGGGAGATCCGCGGGAGCGCCATGGCCGGCTCGGTGGGCGCACTGCGCTGCAATGCCGCCAGCAATTCGTCGGCAGTCTGAAATCGATCCGCCGGTTCCTTCGCCAGCATCCGGTTGAGAAGCGGCTCGTAGGCGGCATGCTCCGGCGGCAGATCCGGAATCGGATCGTCCAGGTGAGCACGGCAGATCGCCTGCGAAGTGTTCCCGTCGAAGGGAACGTCTCCGGTCAACAGTTCGTAGAACACGATGCCCAGTGAATAGAGGTCCGACCGGGCATCCATTTCCTCGCGGCTGAGATGCTCCGGGCTCATGTAGTGGGGCGTACCCGACCGGATACCCAGATCGGTCAGCCCGGAAGGCTGGTGCCGATCCTTCGCGATGCCGAAATCAACCAGCACCGGTGTGCCGTTCTCGCGGAGCAGAATATTCTCCGGTTTGAGGTCCCGATGGAGCAGGCCCAGGCGATGCATTTCGCTCAAGCCGGAGGCGATTTGTGCCGTTACCGCTACCGCTTCTGCCGATGTCATCCCCTCGTTCAGCCGCGCGCGCAGGTCACCCCCCGACAGATACTCCATCGCCATGTAATAGTGCTCGTCGATGACGCCGCACTCGAAGACGGTGACCAGGTTCGGATGCTGGAATCGTGCGGCGATGTCTCCCTCGCGATGCAGACGCTCGATCAGCATGGCGCGGATTTCCGGGTTGGAAACGCGGATATCATCCGGGCCCACCACTTTGATCACGACCTTGCGCAGCGGATTCGCCTGCTCCGCCAGATACACACGCGCCATACCGCCGTGGCCGATCAATCCGAGTATTCGGAAATTGGGGATTTGGATCGGGCAGATGTCGGGCAAGACTTGCGGCGCTCAGATGAACTGATTCCTATACTACGCCCTTCACGGGAGAATGGCTCCGCCAACCCGAATATTGAACAAGGGACGCGCACATCACCTAGACGGAGTCAATGAATCCAACTGGTGGCCACGCGTTGCCTCGCACGGCGTGAGCTTGCATGATGCGGGGAGGAAAAACGAATGGCCAAGTGATGGAAATCGACACCGGCAAGCCAGTTCTGGTCACCGGCGCCTCCGGCTATGTCGCCGGCTGGGTCGTCAAGGCACTGCTCGACCGAGGCCTGACGGTCCATGCGGCGGTGCGGGACCCCGAAAACCAGGACAAGACCGGACACCTGACTGCGATGGCCGAAGCGTCTCCCGGAGCGATCCGCTTCTTCCAGGCCGATCTTCTTGATGAAGGTTCCTATGCCGAGGCCATGGCCGGCTGCCAGGTCGTTTTCCACACGGCGTCGCCGTTCACGACGACAGTCAAGGATCCCCAGAAGCAGCTCGTAGACCCGGCGAAGCTCGGTACGCGGAATGTCCTCGAGGAGGCCTCCCGGACGTCTTCAGTCCGGCGGGTCGTGCTGACCAGTTCCTGTGCCGCCATCTATGCCGACGCCACTGATGTGGCAGAAGCCCCCGGTGGCATCCTGACCGAGGAAGTCTGGAACACCACCGCCAGCCTGGACTACCAGCCCTATTCCTACTCGAAGACGGTCGCCGAGCAGGAGGCCTGGAAGATCGCCGGGGATCAGGACCAGTGGGACCTGGTGGTGGTCAACCCGTCGCTGGTCGTCGGGCCTTCGACCAATCCCCATCCCACCTCCGAGAGCTTCGACATCGTCCGCCAGTTCGGGGACGGCACCATGAAGCCGGGCGCGCCGCGGATCGGGCTAGGCGCCGTAGATGTGCGAGATCTGGCCGAGGCCCACGTCGCAGCGGCGTTCATCCCGGATGCCAAGGGACGCCACATCATTTCCGGGCACGACACGAACATTCTCGAAATGGCCCAGACGCTGCTAGACAAGTACGGCAAGGACTACCCGCTCCCGCGCAGGGCACTTCCCAAGTGGCTGGTATGGATCATCGGCCCGATGGCGGCCGGCATCTCGCGCAAGTTCGTTTCCCGCAACGTGGATGTGCCCTGGCGGGCCGACAACTCAAAGAGCAAGCGCGAACTGGGCGTGACCTACCGACCGCTGAAGGAGTCGATGGAAGACATGTTCGAGCAGATGATCGAGGCCGGCTATTTCAGCAGGTAGCGACAGCCGCCGGTCACGACGGCTTTTGGCGAAAACGGCCGATTTCCTCTTTTCCGTAAATCACACCCGTATAAACTGAGTCCCGTCGAATCAGGAAGGCTTCAGGAGATGGGCAATTTGGGGATCGGGCCCGGAATGGTCCGAGTGACGGCGCTCTTGATCTGCGTCGGGAGTGATACAGCGCATGGATTCTCGAGCGGGCCCGGCAACTGTGAGGCAACAGCAGACGCCATTGTCGGCATGAACAACCGGACCCGCAATCCGCCCGGCGAAGGCCCCTATTCGGTCTCCCTCGATACCTTGTCGGAAACCTATACGCCCGGCGCCGAGCATGGGGTCACCATTGCCAGCGCCGACGAGTCCGTCTTCAACGGACTGCTGATCTACGCCGAGACCATGCTGGGCGAACGGGTCGGCCGCTTCGACAAGTCCGACGAATTCGTGGGATCTCCGACGGTTGGCTGCCCTGGCGACCCGGATGCCACCGCGTCGCATGCGTTTGCCGGCCCGCTGTCGGCCACGACCCTGACCATTCCGTGGACCGCGCCGGATCAGGACGTCGGGCCGATCGTGTTTCGTTCGATCGTGCTGGGCGGCTCCCGGGGCGACATCGCCTCACAGGCGTTCTATTTTCCCGAAGAGCCGGCCTTGACCGCCGCGGGCGAAGAGGCCGGGTTCGAAATCAATCGGGGCATCTCCGGCGCCTGGTTCGATGCCGCAACGCCGGGCCAGGGCTTCCTGATCGACGTGGCGCCGGATTCCGAGTTCATCTTCGTCGCCTGGTTCACCTTCGATGCCGCAGCGGCAAAAGTTGGCGCCCCGGCCCAGCGATGGCTGACGGCCCAGGGAAACTACCTGGGCGAAACAGCGGAGCTGGTCCTTTCGAACACCTCCGGCGGCGCCTTCGACGACCCGCAGACGACGACCACGGTTCCGGCGGGAACCCTGAACCTGAACTTCGATTCCTGTACCGGCGGCACGATCGAATACGCGATCGATGACGGAGAACTGGCGGGCAGCATGCCAATCGAGCGCGTCATTCCGGGGACGGAAGCGTTGTGTGAGACGCTGACCGAGAGCGCAGAATAGTGCGGGTACCCGGGAGCACCGCTTGCAGCTGACCCGAATATTGCACCAATTTTGCTCCACGGCCCTAGATTTTGGCTATATATCAGACGATTAGGAGTATTTGCGGGCTAGGCCCGAAGGTGCAGTTTGTTCCGCGGCCGGTTTGGAGCGACATCCTGCGGAAATGTCGCTGGATCTCGCGAGTCATATCGGCCGATCCCCCTCAAACCGTGGAATAACCACGCTTTCTCGGACGATCGGCCAATCTGACGGCGCGAGCTGAACCGGCAAATCCGGAAATCGGTGCAACATTCGGGCTAAACTCGCCCCCATGAGCTTGGGGCTGATTGCACTCCTGGACGACGTGGCGAGCCTCGCCAAGGTGGCCGCCGCATCACTGGACGATATCGCGGCACATACGGCGAAGGCCGGGGCCAAGTCGGCGGGCGTGGTCATCGACGATGCGGCGGTGACTCCGCGCTACGTGGTCGGCTTTGCCGCTGACCGCGAACTGCCCATCGTTACCAAGATCGCTCGCGGCTCCCTGTTCAACAAGCTGATCATCCTCTTGCCGGCGGCGCTGGCGCTGAGCTGGCTTGCGCCCTGGGCCATTACCCCTCTGCTCATGCTCGGCGGCCTCTTTCTCTGCTACGAGGGCGCGGAGAAAGTGTACGAGCTCGTTTCCCCGCATGAAGCCCAGGCCCACGAGAAGAAGGTCCTGAAACCGCAAACACCCGAAGAACTGGAACAAAAACGGGTCAACGGCGCTATCAAGACCGACTTCATTCTTTCGGCCGAAATCATGGCCATCGCGCTCGCCACGATCACCGCCGCGACTTTCTTCGCCAAGGCGGTGATCCTGGCGCTGGTAGCCGTGTTCATCACCTTCGGTGTCTACGGCGCCGTAGCCCTGATCGTCAAGGCCGACGACATCGGGGTCGCTTTGGCGAGCAACGACGCACCCGACCTTTCCGGCAAGGCCTCACGGGCGGTCGGCCGCGGCCTGGTTCGCGGCATGCCCTATTTTCTCTCGGGCCTTTCGGTCGTCGGAACGGCGGCCATGGTCTGGGTCGGCGGCGGTATCGTGATTCACGGGCTCGCAGCGTTCGGGCTGCACGGGCCGGAGCATGTCCTTCATGCCGCTTCAGTTGCAGTGGGTCAGCCCACGGGACCGTTCGCCGGATTCGTCGAATGGCTGGTCACTGCCGCCGGCTCGGGTTTGCTGGGGCTCATCCTGGGCTTCTGCCTCATTCCGCTGGTGAGCCGGGTGATCGCCCCACTCTGGCAGGCGGCGCGAAAGAACGCGTAACTCAGCGCACAAGTGCCTTCGCCTTCCGGTTTTCCTTGAACTGGTGGCGCACGAGCGCCGGAAGCAGGCGCATGCGCGGGTCGGTCTCCCGACCATGGGAGACTCGAATCAGGTTTTCGTAGAAGAACGCCATGCTGCCGAACCCATTCAGGGCCTTGACCAGGTCGAAGCGTGAGTTCGGTCCGAGGAATCCGGGTCCCAGGGCCAACTCCTTTTCCCACGCCGGAAGCCGCTCCGTGGTTCCCTCCAGCAGTTCCCGGGGCCCGGCGGGATCCACACAAAGCGGGCGGCCGATCCCGATCAGGCCGATCTTGCCGCCGGCGATCGCCTCTTCCATGACCGCACGACTGCGAAATCCGCCGGTCACCATGAGCGGCATGGTGGCCACCTCGGCAACCCGCTCGGCATATTCCAGGAAATAGGCCTCGCGTTTGCGGGTGGACTCCCGGCGCCGGTCCTCCACAGGCTTCTCCAGCCCCTTGAGATCCATCATACGCGGCTGCTCGTAGCTACCACCGGAGATTTCCAGAAGATCGATCCCCGTCGCATTCAACCAGTTCACCACCTGCAGGCACTCGTCGAAGCTGAAGCCACCCTTCTGGAAGTCGGAGGAATTCAGCTTCACTGCCACCGGAAACTGCGCTCCAACTGCCGCCCGTACCGCGTCGACGATCCGGAGCAGGAGCCGCGCCCGGTTTTCCAGAGACCCGCCCCACGCGTCGTCGCGCCGGTTGACGCGCGGGTTCAGGAACTCGGATATCAGGTAACCGTGAGCGGCATGGACCTGAACGCCGCCAAATCCAGTCTCCCGGGCCACCGAAGCGGCGTGGGCGAAGCGCTCGATGATCTCTTCGATCTCGGCCCCTTCGAGTGCCCTCGGCTTGCCGAACTGGCCACCCGGCAGGCCGAGGGCGATGGCCGATGGCGCCACCGGCTCGGTGGCCACGATCTTCGGCGATTGCCGGCCCGCGTGGGAAATCTGCATCCAGAGGGTCGAGCCAAGCTCTCTGACGACGCCGGCCCAGGCCTCCAGGCGGCGCAGTTGCTCGTCATCCTGCGGCCCGTCGACAACGACGTTACCGGGCCGCTCGAGGTAACGCCTGTCGACCTGGACGTTGCCGGTCAGGAGCATCCCCGCCCCACCCTCGGCCCAGCGGCGATACAAGGTTACGTGGCCGTCGGTGGCGCGGTTCCGGTCGTCGGCAATTCCTTCGGTCATGGCCGCCTTGGCGATGCGGTTCGGCAGCGTGACGCCGCAGGGCAGTTCAAGTGGAGACGCCAAGGGAGAAGCTTCGGTCATGACCTAACGGCTCGCGACGGCGGAGGTATGGTCCAGGCCCTCCATTTCCGGCGCAAACACCACCACCCGGTTCCTCCCACGGGCTTTCGCCGCATAAAGGGCCTTGTCGGCGCGCAGCAAGGCTTGCTCGATGTCGTCATCCTCCTTGCGGATCTGGCCGATTCCAATGCTCATCGTGATTCTAAGGGTCGTTTGCGCGAAGGGGATTTCCGCCGCCGCAAAATCGGCGCACAGTCGCTCGGCAATCTCGACCGACCGGGCAAGGTCGCAATCGACCAGCATCATGGCGTACTCCTCGCCGCCGAGTCGACCGACGATGTCGTACTCTCGCAGGTTCTTGTGCAACGCCTTGCCGACGTACTCGATCACCTGATCACCGGCCGCATGGCCGAAGGTGTCGTTGATTCGCTTGAAGTGGTCGATATCCATCATCAGCAGGGTCGATTCGTTTTCCATACGCTGCTGGTGACGAAACTCCATCTGGGCCGTCTCCATGAAATGACGCCGGTTGAACAGGCCGGTCATGCCGTCGATGGTGGCCAGTTCATAGAGCTGTTCGTTGAGTTCCGCCAGTTCCCGGTTGGCCCGGATTTTCTGCGTATTCAGCCGGTGCAGAAAAAACGCCAGGATAAAGAACACCAGCAAGGCGGCCTGGACCGTAAAAAGCTGATCTCGCTGGGCCCCGATGGTCTTGCTCTTGTCTTCCAACATCGCGCGCTGGGCGTTGATTTCGCTTATCTGGCGGTCCAGCACCTGCTGGTTCTTGGCAATTTCCGCCTCGAGCTCCTCCATCGCGCGGGTCCTGGCCAGGACCTCATGCTGCTTCCTTTCGAACAGGGTCTGCTGTTCCTCAGCCTCGCGGCGGTAGCGCACAGCTTCCGTCCGGGCCTGTTCAATCTGCTGCGACAAGCGGGCCAACGCCTCGCGGGCGGCCGCCAGTTCGCCCCGGTTCCTCTCGAGTTCGGCCGTGGCGCTGCGCAGCTCGTCCGAGTTAGCCTCAAGGGCCAGGTTGAGTTCGGCCACCCGTTCCTCCTTGCTCGACACTTCTTCCTCTAGTGCGATCAACCGCCCCTCGCTCTCCCGCAGTTCTTCCGTCAGATCTTCCTTGGTTCCGGCAAACTCCAGAAGGCTGATGGACGGCTCGAAGCCACGTTTGATGAGATTTTCGCGGTTCATGCTGAGGGCGATTCGCTGTCGCCGCGACATCAGACTCAGCATCATCTGCTCGCGGTCGACCCGTCCATCGACCATCAGGAGCGTGGTTTGTGAGCGGTCGAAGAGGTCGGCGTTCATTCCGCGAAACCGGTGGCCGATGAAAACATGGGTGTAATCGTCGAGTTCGAAATCTCCGTGGACGATAAAGGAGAACTCGAAGGGCTTGCCGCGCACCTCGACCGCCTCCCGCTCTTCGAAGGCGGCCTTGGTCGCCGGATCGTGCTCGAGTACCGCTACCCGAAAGCGATCCAGCTCGTCCTCATTGGGCCAATTGATGTGCTTGGTCACCTCGATCAGGTACTGCGCTTTCGCCTCGGAAAGCGAACTGACCTGCTGGGACCAGGCGGCCGGAATCGCGAGCATCAACCCGAAGGCGGCTCCGGTAATCCAGGCGAGAGGGCTGGACGACGGGAAAAACCCAGTGTTCACAGGAAGATAGTATAAGACGAAAGTCCCTTGCGAACGGATTCCTGCTCACCACATCGAAACACCAGCCCCAGGAGATGCGGTGGGCGTACCCGTCGCAACTGTTTCCGGAGATCGAACCGTGGAGTCGCGGGTAGTGTGCGGAGTTGTGTGCAAATTCGTTTGCAAGGAAGTGGTGGTCATGGCATGAGGTTGATTGTCGAGATCTTCCT
>JAWVZU010000083.1:0-13497 GCA_033722075.1 Lysobacterales bacterium | reverse complement strand
GCCCGGGCAGTTCCGCACCGAAGAACAGCGACGGGAATTGCTCGATGCGATCATCACGGAAGAACGCCTGCTGCAGGCCGCGCTCGAGCAGGGCATGGATGAGGATCCGGAGGTGCGCAGGGCCTATCGCCGGATGCTCGCCAACCGGCTGCGTGACCAGTTGCTGGATGAGCGACTGGAAGCGGTCGAGGTGACCGATGAAGAAGTCAGGAGTTACTACGAGGCCAATGCCCAGCGCTACGAGCGACCCGAGCGGCGTAGAGCGGCGATCATCTTTGCGTCGCGGCAACGGGACAAGAATGAAACCCTGGGCCGGCTCGAGACGGTTCGGAAAAAGGCTGCAGAGCTCGATGACATCACCCACTTCGGTCATCTGGCTCTGGAAAACTCGGAAGACCAGGCTTCCCGCTACGTCGGCGGCGCCATCGGTTGGCTGAGCACGGAACAACCGGACCGATACAAATGGGGTCCGAAGGTCGTCAACGCACTGTTCGAACTGCCCGAGGTCGGTGCCGTATCGGACATCATCGAGACCGATGACGGCTTCTACCTGGTCCGACTGATGGCCGTGGATTCCGGTGGAGACCGCGATTATTCGAAGCTGGAAGCCGGTATCCGGCGCGCGCTGCTGACCGAGAAACAACGCGAGGCGCGACAGCAGCTGCTGGATGATTTCAGCGGTGGGGCCAAGGTCGAGATCAACGATCTCGCGCTCACGCGAGCGGAGCCGCCCGATGCGGCGCGGGTCGCCGAAAATAATCGACCGCCGGCGCTGCCGGACAAAGGATAGACGGAGAGCATGATGAGGCTGCGATCACTCGCAAATTGGGCACTGGGCGGACTGCTGGCAGTCATGCTGGCCGATACGGCGCTGGCACAGGCCCGGCTGACCCAGACCATTGAGCTCCAGCCGGGCTGGAACGCAATCTATGTCGAAGTCCAACCCGAAGACCAGGACATCGAGTCGGTCTTTTCCGGCATCCCCGTGGCCAGCGTCTGGCGCTGGTTCCCGGAAACGCCCGGGGTGGATTTCATCCAGGATCCGGCGGAAGGCCTGCTCGAGATCAACGGCTGGTTCGGCTATTTTCCGGAGCCCCGTCCGGAGGCCTTTCTGTCCACGCTGTTTACCGTGACCGCCAATCAGGCCTACCTGGTCGACCTCGATTCCCAGTCTCCCGTTACGCTGAGCATCACCGGCACCCCGGTGGTCCGGTCGCGCAGCTGGCTTTCCAGTGGATTCACCCTGACCGGTTTCCCGGTCACCAGCACCAATCCACCGACTTTCAGCGAATTCTTCGCGCCATCGCCGGCGCATGTGGGGCAACCGGTCTACGCCCTGGGCGAAGACGGTGTCTGGGATCTGATTCCCGCGAGCACGGCCATTGAGGAAGGCCGAGCGTATTGGGTCTTCACGTCCGGCGCGTCCAACTACCAGGGGCCGTTGCAGGTCTCGCTGGAATCCCAGGTCGAGCTGGATTACGGGGCTGCGCTGAACGAGGCACAGATCGCGCTTTTCAACAACACGGACCTGCCCACCGATTTCTTCGTCCGACGCATCAGCAGCGAGCGGGTGCCGCTGGTTTTCGAACTGGTCGATCCCGAGACTCAGGAGATCGGCTTTCCACTGTTGCCCGAGGTTCTGGCGGTCGCCGTGCCGCCGGACGGGGATTCATTGCTGAATCTTGGGATCCAGCGGCGAGATTTCACGGAGACCCACCAGGAAGAGATTCTCGAAATCGACAATGGCATGGGTGTGCGCCAGAGAATCTTCGTGGCCGGTGACACGATTCAGCCGGTCATTCTGGCGACGGCCAAGAACGGAGCGCGCGGCCCCAAAGCCGTGATGGATCCCTTTGCAGGCCTGTGGATCGGAACCGTTCTGGTCAATCAGGTGAGCGAATCCCAGCTCGCCGGCACGACACCGCTGCCGACCAACCATCCGTTCCCGATGCGAGTCATGCTCCATGTGGACCAGGCCGGTGAGGTCAAGTTTCTCAAGGAAGTGATCAAGATGTGGCAGGACGGTGTCTACGCCCCGTCCCCGGTCAACCCGGAATTCCAGGTGGTGGACGAACCCGGACGGTTCGTGCTCCTGACCCGCGATGAGCTCATTCCCAACTTCAGTGGCGCGGCGGTGCGGGAAGGGCAGCCGGTCGGCATCCGCTACAGCACCGTCACCTATGATTTTCCCGGGGACACCCTGGACATGACCGGGAGCGTCGGCCCGAACGGACAGGTCTCGGTCGTCATCGAGGTCCCTTTCGACCATCCGACGAATCCGTTCTTCCATCGCTACCATCCGGATCACGACAATCTCGATCCGCAATTCCTTAATGAAGTGGCCGAAGCGCAGGATCTGTCGCGCGAAGTCACACTCACTTTCGCTGCCGAAGATCCGAGCGGCTCGAATGATCCGGCCTACCTGAGCGAGTTCATTGCGGGCACCTTCCAGGAAACGATCCTGGGGCTGCACCGCAATCCGATCTTCGTGGCCGGGACCTTTCGTCTGGAACGCATCTCGACCGTATCGGTGCTGAACCAATGAGGCTGTCCATGATGTTCGACAAACGTCTTTTTCTCCTGGTTGGCGCCCTGGTTGCCGGGCTCTGGCATGCCGACAGCCAGGCCAATTGGCCGGTCGCGATCGGAGGACAGCTCGCCGACAACGCGTCCGTCGTCAAGATTGGCCCCAGCGGCAATATCTACGTGGCCGGCAGCTTCGAAGGGCTGGCCATGGCGGATGCGCTGCAGCTCAATTCGAATGGCATCGAGGACATCTATGTCGCCAAGCTTTCGCCCGGCGGCACGGTCCTGTGGGTGGCCACCGCGGGTGGCGATTCGCGCGATCGGGTCGTCGATCTGGCGCTGGACGAAACCGAGAACGTTTACATTACCGGACATTTCTTCGGGACGGCCTTCTTTGGTGAGACCGCCCTGTCGTCCGGGCGCAACGGTGTCGCGGCGAGTCTGAGCAGGACCGACGGCTTCATCGCCCGCATCTCGAACAACGGGGAATGGCAGTGGGCGACCGATTTCGGTGGCGCCGAGGATGACTACGGTTCGGCCGTGGAAATCGTGCCGGGCAACAACGCGGTCGTTCCGCCCGAGCCGAGTTCCGTGTTTGTCGGCGGTTCCCACAATTGCACCATCGACTATGGGAACAGTCTGAATGACGGCGGGACCCTGGCTTCGTCGGTTTCCGGCTGCAACGCGGTCAACTCGGATATCTTCCTCGGCCGACTCAATACCGCCGGTGAGTGGCAGTATGCGGTCAATCGCGCCGGTTCCTCTTCCTCGGTCGAACGGATCAGGGACATGGAGGCTGCCGGCGATGGGCGGCTTTTCATCCACGGCGAACTGACCCCGGCTGGCCTGCAGACCCTCGTCAGCGACTTTTTCAACGGTGGCAGTACCACCGTGCCCACGCGTTATTCACGTTCTGATCCGTCGCGCTCGGGGATCTCCTTTCCGAATGGCGGCACCGATGGTGAGATCTATGTTCACGGCGCCGGTGCCCTCAACATCGTTCTGGACAACAATTTCGACTTCACCGGCTACCAGTTCGCGAGCCTTCGCGTCATCGTCAGGCCCGGCGCCGACAACTACAATCCGCCCTCCGAAAACCCGGATCCGGGCGACGATTTCCAGGTCGCCTTCAGAAACTCCGACAACCAGTGGCAGCAGCTGGAACTGTTCCGCGGCAACACCAACGAGAATGACAATCCGACCTTCGATCGGACCTATATCCTCCCGGCCAATGCGTTCCACGCCGACTTCCAGGTTCGTTTCCGCCTGACTGCAAGCTGTTGTAACAACTTCGACTACTGGCATTTCGACGCGGTAGAGGTCAAGGCCATCGGGCCGGCCACACCGTTTGTGGGGCTCGTCAGCAACACCCTGGGCGGCGCGGGCGATGTTTCCTTCGGAAGCCCGGTTCAGCTGCCGGAAGAAGTCGAAGTCAACGATCTGCACCTGACCTCGAACACCAGCTCACTCTACCTCGCGGGCGAACTGACGGCCGCGAGCAATTACTGCTCTGCAGGTACCAGCAACCCGGCGGCCTTCGTCGCCAAACTCTCCGGCTCGAACCTGGCCAGCTGCCAGTGGATCGAGGCGTTCGCCGAGGATTCGGGCGGCTGGAACTCGGCGTTCGGCGTTACGACGGATGACGCCGGCAACGTCTATACGGCGGGACGCTTTGCCAACACCGTCACCTTCTTCAATGGCGATGGCGGCATCCTGACGGCTACGACATCCGGTGCAACCAGTTGCGGCGCCACGGATATCTTTGCGGCCGCCTTGACCTCGGACGGCAACTGGATCTGGGCCAGCGGCGGCGATTTCTACGACGCCACCGACGGCGTCCCCGGCCGGGCCGGCGGATCAGGCTGTGACAGCGCGTCCGACATCGTCTTTGACGGGAATCAGGGACTCTATGTCACCGGTGTTTTCCAGGAACTCGCGGTCTTCGGGGAAGAGCAGACAGCCAATGGCTTTGGCGGCGACGACGGATTCGTCGGGCGCCTGACCACCGACGGTGTGTGGTTCCAGATCAGCGCGTGGACCGTCGGCGAGGCGGTTCCGCCCCCACCGGGCGCCAAGATGGATGACATCACTTTCCAGCCTGAATTCTTCGACGCCGAGGGCAATCAGGTCGCGGCGATCCAGGCCGGGTTGTTCTATTTTGCCCCACCCGCGACGGATGGGGTCGCCCGTCTGATTCCGCTCCAGGAAGTCGAGAATATCCAGATCCACTGGCGGGGCGAGGGCAGGACGCTGCAGGATCCGTTCCGCATCGTAACCAGCGGCTCGACACTTTTCCCGGCGGACCCATGCGCCGACTTCGCCATCGAGGGCTGCTTCCAGGTGCATGTCGCCGGTGCGCCGGTCGAAATCCAGCCGCCGGACATGTCCGTTTCGTTCCTGCGCATCGTCGTGCCGGCAAGCGGGAGCAATGCGGCGGTCAATGCCAATGTCTTCGAAGCGTCCACGAGCGGTTTTTCGACCCTGCTCTACGCGGATGGTCCGACGCCGGACGACACCGCGTTCGAGGGCTTTGTCCAGGTCATTCGTACCGTGCCTCCAGCGGCGGCGCCGCTGTTTCAACGCAGCGTTTCCGCCGAGATCGGCAAGAAGATCCTCGACCCTTATCACAACGAGGGCGGCCGCAGCGGCTATGTGCTCAATGAAACGGCTTTCTATGACGGCTCGGGACCCAATGCGGCCTACGATCGCAGCGGGCGCACCGGGATCATCGTTCCGGTCAATCGCCTGCTTTCGACGCGCTCCCAGGATGCCGACAAGGAACTGGTCGTCGCCTGGTACCGGCGCAAGGCAACCGGCGTCTACTGGCCGGAAAAACCGGTCAGCTACGAGACCTTCTGGCCCCTGGACCCGGATCTGATCGTTATCGCCAGCCAGGAAGGCGGAGAAAACCTCGGCCAGGAGCCGCTGGATCCGCTGGTCTTTACGGAAGCCATGATCTACCAGCAGCCCGATCCCGACCTGGCGGGTTACAACCCGAACGACGAGCACGCCTTCTTTGCGCCGTCGCAAACCGGTACCGGGCTCGAGGCCATCTTTGCACTGCGCAGTGATTTCGGCAGCAACCTCGACGGCGAAATCAACGCAGCGTCCGATCCCTACGTCATCGTCAAGTATCGCAATGCCAATACGGGCGAGTGGCAATACCGCGTCTACGAGGTCCAGGCAACCGGCGCCGGATTCAACCGATTCCGTTTCGACGGCGTTGCCGGCTCACCCGTAGCTCCGCCCTATCCCGTCAGTCTGCTCCCTGGGTGCGCGGAGAGTAACGTCGTTGGCCAGGCCACGACCGATCCGCAGCCGCCCGCGCCGTTCTTCCAGGACTACAAGAACCAGTTGTGGGGCACTTCCGCGGGGAGCGGACAGGTCCGCTATTTCTATCCGCTGCAAGCCGGTTTCTTCGTCGACCTCGACAACGATGACGTCAACGACGTCAGTACCGGTGATTGCTACCCGTGGCTGGCGCGCCTTTCCGTCGCCCTGGGCGGGGCCGGCGGGCCGTCCGAGCCGATCCGGGTGTCCTATGACATCGTCTGGCCCGATTCGGCGCCACAGCTGATTCCGGGCGAGACGCTGCTTGCGCCCAAGCGAGGCCTGCCCGACATCGTCAACCAGGCCGCAGTACAGATCGCTTTCGACCAGTTCAAGGACGAAAACCCGGGTGCAGAGCCGGCCGAGGCGTTGGCCCAGCTGATCGATCCGCTGAACCCGCGTTTCGTATCGCTCGAGGCCCTGCCCGAGGGCGTGGCCTCCGAGCTCGATATCGAGACCGGCGGGCGGATCATCATCAGCAATTCGTCCGGAACCACCAAGCTCCCGGTCAGTATTCGCGACCGGCTGCGCTACGACAGCCTCAACGGGCGCCTCAGCTTCAAGGGCATCTTCGATGAATCCGGGGCAGGTGAGCCGCTGTTGCTGCTGAACGTGATGAGCATTCGCGAGGCGAACATTCTCCTCGATCTCGATGAATCCAACAGTTCAGCCTGGAGAACCGCGATTCAGGCGCTGTTCCGCCTGACCCGAAATCCGAATGGCGTCGAGTTCATCTGTACGAGTTCCAGCGTGGACCCGGACAGCGGCGAACGGGTCTGCGATTCCAGCCGGGACATCACCGACAGCGATGTGCTGGTCGGGGTGCAGGATTCGAATGGTGACGGTGTGCTCGAACCCTTCGAAGCGGTCGGTGTGAGGCCGGCCCTGACCGCGGGCTTTGCCCAGGGCTCGGGCTTCATGACCCTGGTATTCAACAATGATCCATCCCTGAACCCGCTGCCGGTCAGCCTGCAGGTGATCCGGGTCGATTGCCTGCAATCGCCGCCGCCGCCCACGCCGCCCGAGGACGCGGACATCCTCAGCGTCTATCAGGGGCAACTGCAGGTGCTGGCGCCGGAGAACATCTTCGACGAACAGCTCGTGCTCCGCCACAGTGGCGATTTCGGCGGCAACCCCGACGCGCTGGAGTTCGAGTGGTATTACCACCCGGATATCGACGGTACGCCGCCGGAGCCGCTCCCCAGTCCGGAGACCGGGCAGCTCAGCGGCTGGATCCAGTTTCCAGTCGGCGACGGTATGGGCGTCAACGAGATCAGCATCGAGGGCGCCAACATCCAGACCCTTTCCGACAACTGGTACGTTGCCCGCTACCGAGGTCTCGGGCTGTGCCAGAACACCACCGAGTGGAGCATCTTTGCCGGCCAGCCGGGCGGCACGCCGCTCGAGCCCCGGGCTCAGCTCGCCGAAGGTTGGGTCAAGCGCGTGATCAAGCGACTTAATCCGTTTGAAGCTCGCGTTCAGGACTTTGCCCAGGCCGCCACGAACAATTTCGCGAGCATGCTCGTGCAGCTGGGGGAGCGGTTCGAGGGACCCATTGCCCTTAACAACGACCCAGAAAACCTCAACAGCTTCGGCCTGATCGAGGCCTACACGACCGTGTTCAGACGGGCCATGACGCTGTCCGTGGATGGGACGCCGCCGGTCAACTTCGATCCGGCCAACAACGCCATCCTCCTGGTGGCTTCGCGCCTGGTCGATTTCTACACGCTGCTGGGCAACGAGGCCTATTCGGACGCCCAGGACCCGACCATCGGGATCACTACGCAGCGCCAGGGCATCGATTCGCTTGCTCCGACCATCTTCAACTTCCAGAACCAGGTTCCATCGGTTCTCGAAGAGGAACTGGTTCTGATGCGGGGGCGCGACGATTCCAACGGGCCGGTTGCGGCATCGCCGGTGTACAACCGGTTCTTTTGGAACTTCACCACCGGTGACGGCGAGGTCGCCTATCAGTCCACCTACAACATCTCGGACCAGAACGTCGACGGGGTCATCGACGAATTCGATGCCCGCATCCTCTATCCGCAGGGTCACGGGGACGCGTGGGGTCATTATCTGACCGCCCTGGACATCTACTACGATTTGCTTCGTCACCCGTTCTTTACCTGGAACCCGCGAGCCGAGGCGATCACCGTCGCCGGCGCGCCGATCACGGTCGACTTCATGGACGAACGCCAGTTCGCCGAAACGGCGGTGGCCAAGGCCCGTACCGGGGCGGAGATCGTCGATCTGACCTACCGGTCCGCCTACGTGGAAGACCCGGCCGGCCAGTGGCAGGGTTACAAGGACATCGATCCGGAACGTGCGTGGGGACTGGCCGAGTGGGGCCGCCGGGCCGGGCAGGGCGCCTATCTCGACTGGGTGATGGGCAACTCGATCCTTCAGGTCGAGGAGCCTGATCCGACCAAGGTCGGCATCCAGCGTGTCGACCGGTCCACGGTCACCGAGCTGGCCGAGATTCAGGCCCACCACCAGGCGATCCAATCGCAGGTCGACGAGGCCGACCAGGGCCTCAACCCCCTTGGCCTGGCGGAAGGCGTGGTGCCCTTCGACATCGATCCCTCGCAGGTCGACGACGGCGTCACCCATTTCGAGCAGGTATTCGAGCGGGCCGAAACCGCGCTGACGAACGCCGTTCAGGTCTGGGATTTCGCCAACAGTCTCAACCAGATGCTGCGGCGCAACCAGAATACGGTTGACGATCTCGCCCAGAACTCGCGGGCCACGGAAGTCGACTTCAAGAATCGACTGATCGAGACCTTCGGCTATCCCTACGCCGACGATATCGGCCCGGGCGGGCTGTATCCGGCGGGCTACGACGGTCCGGACCTGTATCACTACATGTTCGTCGACGTGAATGCACTTGAGGGCACGGCCTTCGACCTCGACGGCTGCCCGGAAAATGCAACGGACTGCGATCCGTCGCCGTTGCAGCCTGCGACGATCCGACGATTCAGCGGGAACTACACGCCGACCACCGCCGGGTTCAACTTCTTCCAGATCCTGGGAGAAGACGAGGACCTGAACTGTGGCGAGGCCCCGCTGGGCGACGGCTGTGCCCTGGGTGAAATCACCAGTGGCGATCTGCTCCAGGTCGAGTACACGGTGCAGGATTCGGAGCTTTCCGGTTTCTCCTTCGTCAAACCGCCCGAGTGGACGTCCCAGCGTCGCGCCCCGGGCAAGCTGCAGGAGATCCTGAGCGAACTGTTCTCGGCCCGCATCGCCATGCAGCGGGCGTTCCGCGAATATGAAAACCTGCGCCGGGATGTGACCGACCAGATCGACACGATCCAGGCCACCTTCGATATCCGCCAGGAACAGATCCAGATCGCCAACGAGACGCGCAAGGAACTGAACCAGCTGACGATCACGTCCCAGGTCTTCCAGAACACGGCGATCGCGGTGCGACGGGTCGGCAACATCGTCGAGAATGGCTTCAAGACAGCCGAGGAATGCGTCCCGGATACGTTTGTTGCCGGTTTCTCGAACGGTGGCGATATCTTCGCCGGCGTTTCCTGTGCGGTCAAAGGCGGCGGTTATGCGGCGACGGCGATCTCTGATGCGATTGCCGACGGCCTGGACATCGTGGCCAACGCGACCGAAGCCGCAAAGGAAGACGTCAGCCTGCAATCCGGCATCGAATCGCAGGTTCAGGATGCGCGGCTGGAACTCTTCAACCTCAAGGGCGAACTGGATCAACTGCTGCGTAAGGAGCCGCTCCTCCGAGCGGACATCTTTGCCAAGGCGCAGACGATTCTCGATCTCCGGGGCAAGTATTTCGCCGCCCTGGCCGAGGGTCAGCGGACGCTCCAGCAGCTGGTCAGCTTCCGCAAGAACGGTGCCGCTGCCATCCAGGAGTATCGCTATCAGGACATGGCGTTCCGGATCTTCCGCAACGATGCGCTGCAGAAGTACCGCGCATCGTACGATCTGGCAGCGCGGTTCGTCTATCTCGCGGCAACCGCCTACGACTACGAGACCAACCTGCTTGGAACCAATGCCCAGGCCGGCCAGAACTTCCTGACCGATATTGTCCGGGAAAGAAGCCTTGGCCAGATCCTCGATGGCAAGCCTGTTCCGGGATCGCGTGGCCTTGCGGACCCGATGGGCCGCATGGAGGCGAATTTCTCGGTCCTCAAGGGCCAGATGGGTTTCAACAATCCGCAGACGGAAACCAACCGGTTCTCACTGCGTCGGGAGCTATTCCGGATCTCGGATGCCCCCTCGAGCGACGCCGCGTGGCGGGATATCCTCGAGCAGGCGCGGATCGACAATCTGTTCGAGCTACAGGAGTTCCGGCGCTTCGCCAGACCGTTTGCCCCGGAAAGTGCCGGGCCGCAGCCGGCCATCGTGATCCGCTTCCCGACCACGGTCACTTTCGGGCTGAACTACTTTGGTTGGGAACTGGGACCGGGCGACAGTACCTATGATCCGACCCAGTTCGCGACCAAGGTGCGCTCCGCCGGGGTCTGGTTCGACAACTACGACTCGTTGCCTTTGTCGAACACACCGCGGGTCTACCTGTTCCCGACCGGGGCCGATGTATTGCGCTCCCGCGATCCCTTTGACTTCGAGACCAGGGAGTGGAACGTGATCGACCAGCGCATCCCGGTTCCCTTCCAGATCGGCTCTCAGGACCTGAGCAACGAAAGCTGGATTCCCGGCGTGGACAGCTTGATCGGCGATGGAACCGAGATCAGACGCTTCTCGCGTTTCCGGGCGTTCCACTTCAGTGAACCTTTCGACGCCAGCCAGGTGATCAGTGACAGTCGCCTGATCGGGCGGTCGGTATGGAACCGGGAATGGATGATGATCATCCCCGGCGAGACCCTACTGTTCGATCCCGACGAAGGACTGGACACGTTCATCAACGGAGTAACGGTTCCGGGCAGCGATGATCGGGATGGCCAGGGAGTCAGGGACATCCTGCTGTTCTTCCAGACCTACGCTTATTCGGGGAATTGATCATGAAAAGTTTTATCAGGACTCTCATGGTTGCGGCTTTCCTCGGATGGCTGCCTTCGGCCCAGGCAACCCTGTCCGAACCGGACCACATTCTCTATGGAACGGTGCGCTTCTTTGGCGAGCCGGTGGTCGATGGGACGGTGATCTCCATTGTCCTCGGCGGCGAAACGGAACCACTGGTCACCTATGAGATGGGCAGTGACCCGACGCTGAACGGCCTCTACGCCTTGCGCCTGCCGATGGATTCCGTCGATCCGCGAGTCGATGGGACCGCCCGGCCCGGCGAGGCGGCGAGTGTGTTCATTGGCGATACCCTTGCCGCCGACGTCATGGTGGGCGCCGCGGGCGAAGCGCGCCGTGTCGACCTCGATCCGGCCAACCAGACCGGCCTGCCCAACCTTTCCATCCAGGATCTCGGCCAGCCCGAGGGCAGCAGCGGGGGGCTCACCCCGTTCGTCGTGACCATCGACATCAGCACCACGTCCGAGGGGACGGTGACCTTTGACTGGGCCACCACTGATGGCACTGCCGTCGCCGGCACCTGTGAGGACGGAGCCGATTACATCGGCGCTTCCGGAAACGCCCAGATTGCCGCCGGAGAACTCTCGACCACGGTCACCGTAGAGGTTTGTGCCGACAGCGATGTCGAGCCGACCGAGACATTCATCGTCTCCCTGTCCAGCGTCAACCTGGCCAATCCGGTCGACACCCAGGCCACCATCGAGATCCAGGATGACGACGAGGTGCCGACCGCGACGATCAACAACGTGGTGATTCTAGAACCGGCCAGCGGATCATCCGGCGTGGCTCAATTCACCGTTTCTCTGGACCAGGTCTCCGGCGAGACCGTTTCGCTGGATTATCAGACCGTCGATGGAACCGCGGTTGCCGGCAGCGATTATGAAGCCGCCTCGGGTACCGTCCAGATCCCGCCCGGGAATCCCACGGGCACGATCCAGGTGACGGTGCTGAGCGATGCGGAGGTCGAGGAAGACGAGACCTTTACGGTGGAGTTCAGCAACCCGGTAGGGATCGCGCTGGGGACGGCGTCCGCACAGGCTACGATCGTGGACCCGGCCTTCGATCCTACGGTCCAGCCCGTGGGTGGGCTGGTCGACGGGGGGGATAACGATGGGCTTTCGGGAGCGGGCTCGCTCCTGGTCACGCGGGATGACACGCAGGTCCTGGTGGCTGGCCGCAGCGAGGACAAGATCGCGCAGCTCAATCGAAACGGCTCCGATGGTTCCATCGCCTTTGATCGGGTCTACGACGCTTCGGCGAGCGGCTTTGCGGACGCGCTTTTCGACGGCATGGCGGACCTGGCTCAATCATCCGATGGTCGCTGGATCTTCCTTGTGTCCAATACCGACGATGCAATCAGCATCTTCGAGCGCACGACCGGCGGAATCGAATTCCGGGGCAACTCTCCTCTGTCGATTCCCTCCATGGATGGCGCGATCTCGGCGGTCTTGAGTCCCGACGGTTCACACCTGTATGTGGCCGCGCGAGGGGCTGGCGCCTTGAACGTGTTCAGCTTTGACCCGTCGGGTCCGTCCTTGACCCTGCTGGAGGCCGAGTCGGACGGCGTTAACGACCCCGACGATGAGGGGGGCGAGGTGAACGGTCTGGCCGGGGCGAGCTCGGTCGCGATCAGTCGTGATGGAGAATCGGTCTACGTGGCCGGCAACTTCGACAATGCCGTGGCGTTCTTCCAACGTGATACGGATCCGGCCAGCGAGGGTTTCGGCACACTGAACTTCAGCGCCGTCTATCGGGACAACATTGCCGGCGTGACCGGCCTTGGCGCGCCCGAGGAGCTCGCCGTGTCGCCGGAGGGTGGCAGTGTCTACGTCATCGGCCAGGCTGTCGATAGCCTGGCGCACTTCCAGCGTAATCGTTTGACCGGCTCGCTCACTTTCGTCAGTTCACTGAGATCCGGGCAGAATTCCCTGTTCGGCATGCAGGGGCCTTCGGCGCTGAGAATGTCGCGGGACGGTCGGCTGGTCGTCGTTGCCGGCTTTGAAGACAACACGTTCGTGATCTTCGATCGCGAATCGATCGTCGAAGACCCGGCCTTCGGCAGCCTCTCGCTGGCGGATATCCGCCGCAACGACGAAACCGGGCTGACCACGATGGTGGGTCCCAGCGACATCGACTTCAGCCAGGACGACAAGTTCATCTATGTTTCCAGCAGCACCGGCAACAGCGTCATCGTGCTGCAGCGCTTCCCGCGCGGAGACACGGTCTTTGGTGGCGGTTTCGAGTAACCCATGCAACCCGGCCTGCATCCGCAGGCCGGGTCCTGACTTCCCGTACTCATGAAGGCATAATTCGCGCTTGCATTCGCGGGTTGCATGGCGAGTGACCTTTTTTGCGGGGAGAACTCTCCAACCATGGTCTTGATGATCGACAACTACGATTCCTTTACCTACAACCTCGTCCAATATTTTCGGGAGCTGGGGGAAGAGGTGGAGGTATACCGCAACGACAAGATCGACGTCGCGGAGATCGCCGGGAGACACCCCCGGCGTCTGGTGGTCTCCCCCGGCCCCTGTTCGCCGACGGAGGCGGGAATCTCGGTGGAGGCCATCCGCCAGCTCGCCGGCAAACTCCCCATCCTGGGGGTGTGCCTGGGGCACCAGTCCCTGGGGTACG
>JAWVZU010000082.1:0-13769 GCA_033722075.1 Lysobacterales bacterium | reverse complement strand
TTGCCCAGCACCCATTCGGCCGGACATTCGTAATCCGTGAATTCCACCTCGCAGGTCGCCGAAGCGCGAATCCCCAGCTTGGGCTCGGTCTTGCCGCGGGCGAATCCGTCCCGTTCCGTGTCGACCATGAACGCCGTGATGCCACGGGAACCGGCTTCCGGATCGGTCACGGCGAAGAGCACCATGAAACGCGCCACCGGACCCGACGTGATCCAGGATTTCTTGCCGTTGATCGTGTAGTAGCTGCCGTCGGCAGACGCGACGGCACGCACCCGCATGTTCGAGGCGTCCGAACCGGACTGCGGCTCCGTCAGGGCGTAGGCTCCGATTTCCTCGCCCGAGGCCACCGGCTTGAGGAAGGTCTGGCGCTGCTCTTCGGTGCCGTATTTCATCAGCCCGTTCGCATAGAGCGAGTTGTTGACGGACATGATCGTTCCATGCGCCGCATCCGCCGCACTGATCTCCTTCAACGCGAGAACGTAACCGATGGTATCCAGGGAGGCGCCGCCGTAGGCGTCGGGCACTTCGATGCCCATGAGGCCCAGTTCGCCCATCTTCTGAATCGTATGCAGCGGAAACTCCCCGCTCTGGTCGTACTCGGCTGCGATCGGGGCGATCTCGCTCTGGGCGAAGTCCCTCGCGGCATCACGAATCATCTGCTGTTCATCACTGAACTTGAAGTCCATCAGATCAGTCCTTTGCTTTGTGGAGACAGCCTGAAATTATCGCACAAATGTGTGGAAATACCGCGAGTACCGCTTTTCGTTACAATCCAACCGTGGAGTTGCAGAACTACGTCAACGGGGATTTCGTCGAGCCGGTCGCAGGCCAGTGGCTGGACAACGTGGAACCGGCCACCGGGCAGGTCTACGGCCGGGTCCCGAACTCGGACCACGCCGATGTCGCAGCCGCGGTAGCGGCGGCTCGCGAGGCCTTTCCGGAGTGGGCCGCAACGCCCGCCGCCGAGCGCGCCCACTATTTGAACCGGCTTGCCGATCTGGTCGAACGGGAACTCGATGAGCTGGCGGAACTCGAATCCCGCGACAACGGCAAACCGGTCAGCCTGGCGCGACAGATCGACATTCCCCGGGTGACCTCCAACCTGCGTTTTTTTGCCGCCGCCGGCACCCAGTTTGCAAGCGAATCCCACGCGGAGGGGAGTTTCGTCAACTACACCTTGCGCCAGCCCCTGGGCCCCGTTGCCTGTATCTCGCCCTGGAACCTGCCGCTGTACCTGTTTTCCTGGAAGATCGCCCCTGCGCTGGCGGCGGGCAACACGGTCATCGGAAAACCGTCGGAAGTCACACCCGCCACGGCGCATCGCCTTGCCGAACTGAGTCTCGAGGCCGGCCTGCCCCGAGGGGTCTTCAACGTCATCCACGGTGAGGGTCCCCTTGCCGGCGGCGCACTCGTGACCCATCCGGACATCAAGGCGGTGTCCTTCACCGGGAGCACGAGGGCCGGCGCCTGGATCGCCTCCAAGCTGGCGCCGGAATTCCGCAAGGTATCGCTCGAACTCGGCGGCAAGAACCCCACAATCGTTTTCGCCGACGCAGACCTGGAGGCGGCACTGACCGGCAGCCTGCGCGCCGCGTTCGCCAACCAGGGCCAGATCTGTCTGTGCGGCTCGCGCATCCTGGTGGAGCGAAGCGTTTATGAGCGGTTCCGGGATCGCTTCGTCGAAGCCGCGCGAGGGTTGAAGGTCGGAGATCCACGAGACCCCGACGTCGACCAGGGCGCGCTCGTATCCCGGGCGCACCAGGAGAAGGTGCTCGGCTGCATCGAAGTGGCCCGCCAGGAAGGTGGTGAGGTGCTCTGCGGGGGTCATCAGGTCAAGGTCCCGGGGCGTTGCCAGGACGGGTTCTTCGTCGCGCCGACGGTCATCGACGGCTTGCCCGCAGCTTGCCGCACCAATCACGAGGAGATCTTCGGTCCGGTGGTAACCCTGCTTCCCTTCGATGACGAAGCGGAGGCGGTAGCGATCGCCAACGGAGTCGAGTATGGTCTGGCAGCCTCGCTCTGGAGCCGGGACGTCGGGCGTTGTCATCGCGTCGCGGCGGCCCTGGAAGCGGGAATCATCTGGGTGAACTGCTGGCTGGTCCGGGATCTGCGTACGCCGTTCGGCGGGGTGAAACACTCGGGACTGGGACGCGAAGGCGGCTTTGAGGCCATGCGGTTTTTCACCGAGCCCAAGAACGTCTGCATTGGATTGGATCAGGCATGACCGACAGCTTTCAGGCCGACAACGCCCCGCAACCCGTGGGACGCTACCCGCATGCCCGCCGGGTCGGGGATCTCCTTTTTCTGTCGGGCGTCGGTCCACGCGAGGCCGGAACCAACGCGATTCCCGGCAATCGCTACGACGCCGACGGCAACCTGATCGACTACGATATCGAGGCCCAGTGCCACTCGGTGTTCGGCAACGTGAGGCGGATTCTGGAATCGGCGGGCGCCAGCTGGACATCGCTGGTCGACGTCACGGTCTTCCTCACCGACATGAAGCGCGATTTCAAGCGCTTCAATGCCGTCTATGCGGAATACTTCACCGAACATCAGCCGTGCCGCACGACCCTCGAGGTCGGGGCGCTCCCCACCCCCATCGCAATCGAACTGAAATGTATCGCCCATCTTGGAGATCAGCCATGACCCCACCGATCAATTTCATGGAGTGGATCGAGGAACATCGACATCTGCTGAAACCCCCGGTCGGCAATAAATGCATCTGGTCCGACGGGGAGTTCATCTGCATGGTCGTAGGCGGCCCCAACGTGCGCACCGACTACCATTACGACGAGGGGCCGGAGTTCTTCTACCAGATCGAAGGCGACATGAACTTGCGCATAATGGAGACCGAGGGTCCCCGGGACATTCCCATCCGGGAGGGAGAGATCTTTCTCCTGCCGCCGCGCGTGCCGCACTCGCCTCAGCGCTTCGAGGGCACCGTCGGCCTGGTGATCGAGCGGCAACGTTTCGAGCACGAACTCGATGGTCTCATGTGGTTTTGCGAGAAATGCGACCACAAGCTCTATGAAGAGTATTTCCACCTGGAGGATATCGAAACCCAGTTTCCCCCGGTGTTCGAGCGCTTCTACGGCAGCACCGAACATCGGACCTGCAATGAGTGCGGTCACCTCAACCCCGCGCCGGAAAAGTAGCCTGGGAGGCTGCGCATGCTGAAGATAGACACGCACGCTCACGTACTCCCCCGCGAGTGGCCCAACCTGGCGGAGAAATATGATCTGCCGGGATTTCCCTACATGGATCACAGCGAAGGTCGCACCCGGATCTACAAGGACGGGAAATTCTTCCGCGAAGTCTGGGAGAACTGCTATGACCCGCAATGCCGGATCGAGGAATACGCGCGCTTCGGTGTTCAGGTCCAGGTGATCAGCACCGTGCCGGTCATGTTCAGCTACTGGGCGCCCGGCGAGTATGCGCTGGAACTGGGACAGTATCTCAACGACCAGATCGCCCGGGTGGTCGATGAGCACCCGGCGCACTACATCGGCCTCGGCACGCTGCCGATGCAGGCGCCGGACCTGGCCGTCCGGGAACTGGAGCGTTGCCGCGATATCGGTCTGCGCGGGATCCAGGTGGGCTCCCACATCAACTCCTGGAATCTGGACGCGCCGGAGCTCTTCCCGGTACTGGAGGCGATGGCCGACCTGGATATGGCTCTGCTGGTTCATCCCTGGGAGATGATGGGCATGGACAGCATGCCGGACTACTGGCTCCCCTGGCTGGTCGGCATGCCGGCGGAGCAGTCCCGCGCGGCCTGCTGCCTGATCTTCGGCGGCGTGCTCGAGCGCTTGCCCCGGCTGCGCGTATGCCTTGCCCACGGGGGCGGCTCCTTTCCGTTCACGATCGGACGCATCGAGCATGGTTTTCGCATGCGCCCGGACCTGGTGGCGATCCGCAACGAGAGGAATCCCCGGGAATACCTCGATCGCTTCTACATCGACTCCGTGGTCCACGACCCGCAAGCGTTGCATTACCTGGTCGACCTCTTCGGCGCCGAGCGCATCATGCTGGGCACGGACTATCCCTTCCCCCTGGGGGAACAGCAGCCCGGCAGTGCCATCGAAGCGCTGGAACTGGACGATGAGGCGCGGCGTGCAATCTACGCCGGCACGGCCCTGGACTGGCTTGGACTGGATGCAGCAGCTTTCGCATGAGTGACGAGTTCTCCCTGGCGGTCGCACGGACCCTGGACGAAGCGGACCCGCTGCGGGAATTCCAGCGCCAGTTTCATTTCCCGGTCGGCGCCGGCGGTCGCCCAAAGATCTATCTCTGCGGCAATTCGCTAGGTCTCCAGCCGGCCGAGGCAAGACGCGCCGTGGTCGCGGAACTCGACGACTGGGAACGGCTGGGGGTCGAGGGTCACTTCCAGGGCGAACATCCCTGGATGCCCTACCACGAATTCGTGACCGAGCCGCTGGCGGGCGTGGTCGGGGCGCTGCGCCACGAGGTGGTCGCCATGAATTCGCTCACGGTCAACCTGCACCTGATGATGGTGAGCTTCTATCGACCTCAGGGCTCGCGCAGACGCATCGTGATGGAAAGGCAGGCGTTCCCCTCCGATCGCTACGCGGTCTGTTCCCAGATCCGCTACCACGGACTCGACCCGGAAGACGCCCTGGTCGAGCTCGAAGATGAACCGGGGTCGGCCAGCGTTTCGCTCGACACCCTCGCCGAATACCTCGACCGGCAGGGCGACGAGGTGGCCCTCATCCTCATGCCCGGCGTCCAGTATCTGTCCGGGCAGCTGCAGAACATGGAGGAGATCTGCCGCCTGGGGCGCCAGTACGGTTGCCGGGTGGGTCTCGACCTGGCCCATGCGGCAGGCAACGTGCCGCTGGCGCTTCACGACTGGGGGCCCGACTTTGCCGTGTGGTGCTCCTACAAGTATCTCAACTGCGGGCCCGGTGCCGTGGCCGGCTGTTTCGTTCACGAGCGGCATGCCCGGAGTGACGACCTGCCACGCTTCGCCGGCTGGTGGGGCCACGAAAAGTCCACGCGCTTCAGGATGGGCCCCCGTTTCCAACCGAGCTATGGGGCGGAAGGCTGGCAGCTGAGCAACCCCCCGATCCTGGCGCTCGCGCCGCTACGGGCCTCCCTGCCACTTTTCGAGCGAGCGGGAATGCAGGTCCTGCGTGAAAAATCGCTTCGCCTCACCGGCTACCTCGAAACGGGAATCCGGCAGCGCCTCGATTCGGCGATTGAAATCCGTACGCCCGCCGATCCGGAGCGGCGCGGCTGTCAGCTCTCCCTGCGCCTGCGGCACGGGGATGGGCGCCCGGTCTTCGAAGCTCTCGAGGCCGATGATGTCGTGGCCGACTGGCGGGAACCGGATGTCATCCGGGTGGCACCGGTGCCGATGTACAACCGGTTTCAGGACGTGGTCCACTTTGTCGACCGCTTGGAGGCAGCGATCCATGGCTGATCTAACCATTGCGGATACCGGCACGGTCACCATCGCAGGCGCCGGCCTGGCCGGATCGCTCCTCGCGGTGTACCTGGCACGCCGCGGTTTTCGCGTCGAGGTCTTCGAGCGCTGGGGCGATCCGCGCAAGCAGGACGTTCCGGCCGGGCGCTCCATCAACCTGGCCCTGGCGGAGCGTGGCATCCATGCGCTGCGACAGGTCGGTCTGCATCACCGGGTCGGCCAGTTTGCGCTACCGATGCGCGGCCGGATGGTCCATGACCTGGAGGGTGACGTGAGCCTGCAGCCCTACGGCCAGCGTGCCGGAGAGGTCATCTACTCGGTGCACCGCGCCCGCCTGAACCTGGCCCTGATCGAGGCCGCGGAGGCTACCGATCGGGTACGCATCCACTTCAACCAGGAAATCGAATCGATCGATTTCGAAGCGGGAACGGCCACGTTCCGGGATCAGGCGTCAGACCGCCAGTATGACCGTCCGGTCTTTCCGCTGGTCGGGGCAGACGGGGCCGGTTCCGTCGTCCGCACCATGCTGGAACGCCACCTCGATTTCGAGGCGACCTCCGACCTGCTCGATCACGGTTACCGGGAACTGACCATTCCGCCGGCCGACGAGGGGTTCCGGATGGATCCCGAAGCGCTTCACATCTGGCCTCGCGGCGGGTACATGATGATCGCGCTGCCGAACGCGGACCGCAGTTTCACGGTTACCCTCTTCATGCCGAACGAAGGGGACCCGTCGTTTGCGACACTCCAGGATTTCCCGTCCTTCGAAAGCTTCATCCGGTCCCGGTTTCCGGACACTTTGGACCTGCTCGATCAACTCGAAACCGACTTCGCGGAAAATCCGGTGGGCGTGCTCGGAACGATCCGATGCGATCACTGGCATCTCGACGGCCGGGTCGCGATCCTTGGCGATGCGGCCCATGCAGTCGTGCCGTTCCACGGGCAAGGCATGAACTGCGCCTTCGAGGACTGCGCCGAGCTCGACCGGATCATCGGTGCATCCACGCGCTGGGATGAGGCCTTCGCCGCCTTCGAGGCGGACCGGAAACCGAATGCCAACGCGATCGCCGACATGGCGCTGGAGAACTACGTGGAAATGCGTGCTTCCGTGGTGGACCCCGAATACCTTCTGAAACGGGCGCTCGCCCTGGAACTGGAGCGCCGCCACCCAACCCGATTCGTGCCGCGCTATTCGCTGGTCATGTTTCGCCGCATTCCCTATGCCCAGGCACAGCGTCGGGGCAGGATCAATGCGGGGATATTGACCGAACTCGTGCAGGGTCGGGAGTCCGTGGACGAGGTCGACTTCGACGCGGCCGAGCGGTTAATCGAGGAGCGACTCGACCCCCTCCCCGCCCCCGCGCCGATTTCCCTCAGCTAAAGATCCCGGGCAACCCGGAATCCCACCAGGCAGGTACTGCGGTCGGACTGCGCGGACGACCGACTGGCCGAACGCGACATGGCCGGCGGCAGGGCCCATCCGCCGCCTTTCAGGACATGCACCCCGCAGTTGCCGGTGGTTACCGCGGAGCCGTCGGCAGGCGCGTTCGCGTGACCGGCCGAGTAGCAGTCGGCGACCCATTCCAGGACGTTGCCGCCGATGTCATATAGCCCGAACGGGTTGGGCTGAAAACTCTTCACCGGCGCCGGCCCCCAGTGGTCATCGCCATAGCGATCGAACGGATCCGGCCATTCCCAGCGCCCCGCCATCCGGTCCCGTTCCCCGGTCAGGTTCTCGACCTCTTCGCGCGGCGTGCCCGAACCCCACCAGTAGGGGGAATCTGTGCCGCCGCGCAGGGCGTACTCGAATTCCGCCTCACTCGGCAACCGGTATGGTTGGCCCGTTTCCGACGCGAGCCATTCGGCATACGCCTTGGCATCATTCCAGGAGACGTGGACCACGGGTTCCTCATCTTTGGCCTCCTGCCCCTGGAAATCCTGACGCCAGGTGATTCCGGCTTCGGTCTTGAGGCCATCGCCGAGCACATTGTAGATGGTGGATTCGCCGGTTTCTTCCGCACTCGTCACGTAGCCCGTCGCTTCCACGAAACGCCTGAAATCGGCTACCGTCACCTCCGTTTCGCCGAGTCCGAAGGGAATGGTGAAGGTGATTTCGCGAGTCGGCCCCTCGTTTTCCGACCGATCTCGCTCCCCGCTCGGCGAGCCCATGGTGAAGCTTCCGGCGGGAACGACGGTGATCGTCGGGGCCGTGCCCCCGCTGGCCAGCTCGTCAGTCAGCGTAGAGCCCGGGGGGAACGCCCTCAGGCGTCGAATTCGGTCGATCTCCGCGCGAAGCGCATCCAGCTCGTCGACGTCAGGATAACCGGCCTCGGCGAGCCCCTGCAGGCTCGCTTCCGCGCTGTCGAGATCCCCCTCCCGGATGCTGGCCTGCGCCTGTTGCAGCCGTTGCTCCCAGGCCGCCTGCCTAGCCTCGTCGAGTGCTGTCCGCGCTTCATCAACGGCAGGCGAACCGCCACGCACCGACTCGGCGCTCTCGATCAGCGACCCGGCTTCCACGAAGTCATCGCTGCCGATAGCCGACTGAGCCCGCGCCAGCAGCGCGCTCTCGACCCGTTGCAATCCGTCCTGCGCGTCCGCGTTTCCGCTATCGATGGCCAGTACGGCACGCAGGGATTCGAGGGCATTGTCACCTTCGGGAGAAGTCAGGCGGCTGTTGGCGATCTGCTCCTCCGCCGTCGCCAGCAGGGCTACGATCTCACCGCGCCGGGTGATTTCATCCTCCAGCGTCTGCAACCCGGGATAGTTCGGCCGAAATGCTTTCACCGCTTCGATGTAGGCGACCGCGGCCGCACGATCGCCGGCCTCCTGCGCGCTCCGGGCCTGTGCGACGAGCTGGTCGGCAACCCGACCGACGCCCTGCTGCGCGTCGCGATTCTGGGGATCCACGTCCAGGACCTGCCGGAAGTAGTAGAGCGCATTGGCCTGGGGAGGCGAGGTCAGATCACCTGCCTGAAAGGCCCGCTCAGCGGCGCCGAGCTTGCGCTGGATTTCGGCATCCAGGTTGCTCGTATCCAGATTGGGTTGCCACTCCGTTTCCGGGTCGATGGCGAGTGAATCGCGCAGCCTCCGGACTCGCCGTTCATCGTCTCCGGTCTCTTCCGCCTGGTCCTGGTTCTGATCCTGTGCCACGGCAATCGGCACCGGACCCGGTGCCAACCCGGCCATCAACACTAACGCAACCGGCAGAATTCGGTGCATGACGAGTGATGTTGCCATTTTTCGGTATTTGTCAGGAGTTTGACAAAAGGGTCACCGGCGATCAACTGAAGAGCAATCGAAAGCCGGCGTGAGGTTGCTCCAGCTGCCACCTTCGCTCCACTGGCCGGCGACCGGGCCCAGGAAATCGACCGTCGTCTCGACGCTGCCCCCGTTTCCTTCGAAGCTGAAAGCGTTCTGTCCGACGACCTGGGAACCGACCGGCACAAATGGGCAGGTCGGGCAGAAGCCGGTGAACTGTGACACCGGGAGGACGCCGGCGGGATCGGACAGGGTATCCTGGCCCAGGACCCAGCGCGGGAACCCCTGTCCGTCAAACAGGTAGTTGATGTGAATCTCCGTGTCGCCGAGGCTGAGCACCGAGTAACCGAACCCGGGTGATTCGGGCAGAAACCACAGGCCCGTCTGCTCCGCCGGCGCACCCTGGGCAGCGCAACCGGGCTCGGGCACGATGGCCGTGTACGGTTCCGTTCCGGACAGGCCGTTGACTCGAAAACTGAATACCAGGTCGGTCTCGGACAGCAGGACCAGCGAGGCCTTGCCTACGCTCACGGGCCGCGCCGCGGCGCCATTCCAACTGAAGAACAGGAGGTCCGCGTCCCAGCTGTTGCCCTGGACCGGAAACGGTCCCTGCGCCAGGTACCAGGTCGGCGTTCCATCCTCGAGGTAGGTGTACCACTCGATGATCAGCTGATCGCCGGTGGTGTTGAGGTTGAACCCGGCCCCGTTGCGGGCTGGATTGAAATAGAGCCCCTGCACCGGCCGAAGCGTATTCTCGCCATGGTCGAGTTCGGCGCTTACCGCTACCTCGACCGACTGCAGCCCCTGGTTGACCGGAACCAGGTAATAGCGCCCGGCCTCGGGCGCGTCGATCTCCAGCACATGGCTGCCCCCGGGACCGCTGGCCGTAGCGACCGGCTCGCCCGAGACGATCGGAACCGCCGCGTCGGCAAAGACAAACGGTTCCCGCACGATCCGCAGCTCGGCATCCTGTCCGGTCTCTGCCGTGACGGTCAGGCTCTGCACCTCCTCCGGCACGTCGATGAAAAGCCGCCCGTGGCCTTCCTTGGGCGCGAGCGTAAAGCGGGCCGCTTCGCCGGCCGTCAGCGCGTAGGCCGGGCGATCCAGGTCGGGATCACCAGCCGTTCCCGACGTTTCCCGCCGGTAGCTCAGCTCCAGCCAGATCGGGCCGATCCGGTGATCACGTGTTCCGGCCACCGACCTGGGCAGTAGGAGACCCGTCCAGGTCTGTCCGGAGCGCATCCGACCTTCGTCCCAGATCAGGCGAACATCGAAGGCCTCATCGATGTCCAGGCTACCCGGGCCGGTAGCCAGCAGGCTTGCGTCAGTCTCGCTCACGGCCGCATAGGCAATGCGTACCGCATCCATCGATCCGCTCTGACTGGAGGCCCAGTTCTGGACCAGGATCCAGTAGGTTCCGGCCGGCAGGTCCAGCAGTTCGCAGCGCTCCGAGGCATCCGGAGACGTGCTGCGGCACAGCTCCTCCTCTTCCTGCGGCCCATCCGGCGTTCCGTTCTCCCGACCGACGAACAGGTCGAGATCCCCGTTGTTCAGGGGGACCGTCTCCGCAACCAGGGCACCCAGGTCATCGAGCTCTACCGTGGTAAAGAAAGTCCCGGTCGTACCACCATAAGGAGTCAACCGGGTCGGGTCCTGCGGCAGGGTCTGCTCCCTGGTCCGCCGGAGGCCGAGGCCCAGAACCCGGAATTCCGCGTCAGGCAAGCCGACCCGCAGCGGGCTGATATCGACGAAAGCCGACCCCCGATCCGTCGCGGTCGAGAGCTTGACCGTAGTGGGCAGATTGCCCGGCACCGCGGCGACCGAGAATGGCAGTCGCGCCGGCGCAACGTCCGGATCCTCCGGCACGAGGATGATCGCTCCCTCGCTGCGTCCGCCCAGCATCGGCTCGATGGTGATGCCCAGGTTCTGGGATCCGTTCGCCTCCAGCGTGAAGCTGGACGGCACGACACTCACTTCCGCACTCGAGTCGGAGTCCACCTCCACGCGCCAGGTACCACCGCCCGCGAGATCGGTTACGGTCCGCGAAAAAATACACGCCCGGTCACACGTTTCGTCGACCAGTCCCGGCAGATTGAGGTTCTCGGGGTTGCCGCCCAGATCCGGATTGGCGTCGTCGAAATCCGAGAAACCGATCGGCAGATAAAGTCCGGCACGTGCGGCGGCGTCGACCTGCAACCGCCCGGCGCCGGCATCGAGCAGATTGCGCGCCCCCAGCGGACCCTGGTTCGATTCGTCGACGATATCGTCGGCAAGAGCGGTCGTCATGAGGATGGAATGGATCTGATCCGGGCGCAGCTCCGCGTCCTGCGCAAGCAGCAGCGCCACGGCGCCGGCAACATGGGGCGAGGACATGGAAGTGCCGCTAAGAAATCGCGCCTGGTCGTCGTTGAAGTCGGCGGCAAGGATATTGACCCCCGGAGCCGCCAGATCCGGCTTGAGGACGCCTTGGGCGAGGTTGGCCGGTCCCCGGGAGCTGAAGGCCGCGACCTGGTCCCCGTAGCGGGGATCGACATCGGAAAACTGGCCGGAAATGACGCCCTGATGACCCGTGCCATCCTCCAGCCAGTCGCGGAGCCGGTCGCCGTCCTCGCGCCCGAGGTGGAGTGCCGGCAGGCAGTGGTCATCGGCGACGATCGACTCGCCCTGGGCTTCCGTATTCGCCAGCACATAACCGCCGGCGCCGGATGCGCGAAGATTGAAACCCTTCTCGACTCGGCCATAGGTCCCGCGATCGCAAACGACGATTTCGCCATTGAACGTGCCCGGCTCAAATGGATTGCTGGAGCCCGTGTGTTCTTCGCAGGTGGGGTTCAATTCCGGATCGCCGGCACCGCACAGCGCATTGCCGAAATCCCGGGCGTGGACGATCGGCGCGGGGCCGAAGCCACCGGTGATTCCGACACCGTCCAGGTCCGGCGGCGGCGGAGTCGCTCCGCCCATCATGGAGGTCAATCGGTTCACGAACTGCCGGTCATGGGTCGCCGCCGCAACGGTGATCATCCATGGGGAATTCTTCGCGGTACCGGGCCGGGGCCCGCTGTTCCCGACGGAAGTCACCACCGGGATCCCGGCCAGGCGAACGCTCAGCATCTGGCTCGATATGGTCTCTTCCCAGGGGCTCGTCTCCGGATCGCCGGAGATCGAGAAGTTGATCACGTCGACCCCGTCACTCACGGCCTGGTCCAGGGCCTCTCCGATCGCGGTGAAATTGCAACCCTCGAAGCTGGTGGTCTCCGGGTCGTCCTCTCGACAGACGCGATAGCTGATGAGGTTTGCGTGGGGCGCGACACCCGACACGTTCAGTGCCAGCGTGGTCGTGATTGCTTCGATTTCCTGGGTACGCACATTGCCCACCGCAGTACTCGCGACGTGGGAGCCGTGCCCATCCACGTCGCGTCCCTGCTGATCGTCCGCGGTGAATTCATAGACTCCGATGAGCTTGTCGTTGCAGTTCACCTGGGCACTGGAGCACAGGCCAAAGCGACGCCCCTTCGGGTTGCTGTGGTCATAGCCGTCCGGTGCCGGATCCGCGAAGGCGGGATGGTCCCAGTTCACTCCGCCGTCCAGCACGCCAACGACGACTCCCTCACCGAGATTGGGGCCATGGCCGTTCTGTCCCTGCCAGACCGGCGGCGCGCCGACCCACTCCGGCCCGGCATCAGTCTCCATCCTGAAGATGCGATCAGGCAGGACCGCCCTGACCCCCGGTAGCTGGGCAAGCTTCTGCGCTTCGGCCGGGGAAAGCGAAACGACGATCCCATGGGCCGTGAGATCCAGTTCCGCAGTCGGTTGCAGCGCGCGCCCGAGTTCCTGCGCTGCGCGCTGCAGCCACTCCGCGCGCTCCGACTCCAGAACCGAACGGTAGGTCTTCACTGCCGGACTGGCCACGTTCAGGCGCCGCTGGCCGGTGACGGCCGGCGAGGTGGCCTTCAGCCTGGTGCCGTCAGGGCGCTCGTCGCCGGCGAAGCGGGCTACCGGCGGTGAGGAGAATTGCACCAGGTAGCGACCGGTCGGAGAGGCCCAGTCGCGCTCTGGGTTCGGCTGGGCAGCCTGAGCGGAGTTGCCGACACTCAGTATCAGCAGCAACGCCAGCCCACGTAGCAGGCCTCGTTCAAGCATCGATCGGATTGCGCATGGTCACGAGTTCTTCGGCCGATGTGGGATGAATACCGATGGTCTGGTCGAATTGCGCCTTGGTGGCGCCCATCTTCACTGCGACGCCGAAACCCTGCAGCATCTCCGGCGCATCCAGTCCGACCAGGTGGACGCCGACGACCCGCTGCGACTTGCGATCGACCACGAGTTTCATCATGGATTTCTCTTCGCGGCCGGAAAGCGTGTGCTTCATGGGACGGAAAACGGAGCGGTAGATGTCGAGCTCGCCGAACTGCGATCGAGCTTCCTCTTCGGTCAGGCCGACGGTGCCGATCGGCGGGTTGCTGAACACCGCGGACGGCACCCAGGCATGATCAACCGGAGTCGCCTCCTCGCCGAAAACGGTCCGGGCAAAGGCCTCGCCCTCCATCAGCGCCACTGGCGTCAGAGCCATCCGATCGGTCACGTCACCCACTGCATAGATGTTCTCCACCGAGGTCTGCGAATATTCGTCGACGACGACGGCCCCCTCGCGGGTCTCGACTCCGACCGATTCCAGCCCAAGGCCTTCGACGTTGGGCACCCGGCCGGTCGCGAACAGGACCTGGTCGACCTCCTCGGACTCACCGTTATTGTAGCTCACCCGAATGCCGCCGGCCGTTTTCTCCAGCGCAGTGATTTCCGTCTCCAGGCGACGCTTGACCCCCTTGTGACCGAGTTCCTCGCGCATCAGCGTGCGGATGTCGTGATCGAAGCCGCGGAGCACCTCACCGCGCCGGTAGACCAGCGTCGTATCGGCGCCGAGCCCGTTGAAGATGCCGGCAAACTCCAGCGCAATATAGCCCCCTCCGTAGACAGCGACGCGCTGCGGAAACTCCGGCAGATCGAAGACTTCATTGGAGGTGATGGCCAGTTCCGCCCCGGGAATCTTCGGCTTGTAGGGCCAGCC
>JAWVZU010000081.1:0-13783 GCA_033722075.1 Lysobacterales bacterium | reverse complement strand
GAACCTCAAGGGCGAAGACCTGCTGGCCAACGAATGGTCTTCCTGGGAAGGCACGCTCAGTGAGGGGCAATCGGGGTTGAGCCGGATGCGCAATGCACTCGACGACGCCGTCCAGTCCAAGGACGCGGACGTAATCGAGTCCATCGCCAGAGAGGCGGCCGACCTGACACGATCGGTGCAGACGGCGGCCGGCGCGGCCAGCCAGCGGCTCGCGGCAATCCAGGACCAGGAAGCCAAGCGAATGGCGGCCGCCCGGGATCGGGCCCGCCGCGAACTGAGTCAGAACATTGCCCAGGCGCGCTCTCTGGCCTCGGAGAGCGCTCCCGACGACAAGTCCCGACAACTCAAGCAATCGCTGCAAAATCTGCTCGCCCGCGCGGATCAGCTCGGATCATCGGCCGCGACGAGCGCGATGAATTCCCTGAGCCGCGAACTGAGCAGCACCATCCGCTCCTTCCGCCAGGCCAGGCAGGAACACGATGCACAGCAACGGGCGATTGCGCGGCGGACTCCGCCGGCGGGACTCAAACAGACCGCCGAGGCCTATTTCGCCGGCCGCTACCAGGACGCTGCGTCGCTGGCGGACCCTGCCAAGTACAGCGACACGCGCGAAAAGATCCAGGCGCTGCTGTTCCGCGCCGCCTCGCACTACAACCTGTATGTGCTGGCCAATGGCGAGGAACGATCCCTGCTCCAGCAGGCCGAGCGGGACATCCGCTCGATCAAGCAGTTGGACCGCGGATTCAGCCCCTACGTCGCCGCCTTCCCGCCCAAGTTTACCGAGCTGTTTGAAGAGACCCGTGGTTAGGCCCCCAGCCTGACTCTGCCTTGCCGTTTCGCAGCCCTTGGCTTACGATGCCAACAAAAGGGGTATGCACCCCATCTGTTGCGTTGTTCAAGGAGTTCTGAGATGAAATTGGGGAAGAAGTACACAGGTCTTCTGGCGGTTCTGCTCCTGGCCTATGGGGGAACCGCAATGGCACAGCGGGGGGAACCCCAGGCTTTCGACGGCAACGTCTCCGTTCCCGTGGAGTTGCTTCCTCCAGGTGCGCGTGCGCTGGGCCTCTCCGGCGCTTTCACGGCGGTGGCCGATGATGCCACGGCGGCAGAGGCCAATCCGGCCGGACTGACTATCCTGCGCGCCCCGGAATTGTCGGTGCACTTCCGCGACAGTGACTACGATCTCGTCTACTACGACGCCGAAGCCCGCAACTCGGGTGCCTTCGGCGGACAAACCGGCGAGTTGCTCAAGAACTACCGCGACTCGAGCAACAATCTGGCCTTCGCCAGCGTGGTCTATCCCTGGGAAAAGTTCGTCTTCTCGGCGTTCTACACGAACAACCTGGATCTCGATGCGTCGTCACCGACGGAGACCATTTTTGATCCGAATTTCGTCGACACCTTCACCTCGGAGAATTCGCTGCGAGGCGAACTCGAGGGCTACGGTCTCTCTACCGCTTTCCGTTTCAACGAGTTCATCTCGCTTGGCATCACGGTGAAAGAGACCAAGATGAGCGTCAACTCGCTGGACAGGCAGACAATCGACAACTTCCAGGACTTTGAGTTTCTCTTCGAAGAAATTACCGGTGTCGCGCCTGCCGCCGACTTCGCCCGGGTCATCACCGATCGCTTCATCATCAGCAACGAGCTGGCCGGAGACGACCATGACGTGACCTTCAATTACGGGATTCTGTTCAATCCGGCTTCGACCTGGTCGGTCGGCCTGGTCTACAAGGAAGGCGGCACCTACAAGATCCCGGCCGTCAACACCTTCGCCCAGCAGCTCGGCTGCATGGGCACGCCCGGCGACCTGCTCTTCGATATCTGCCAGGCGGGTTTCGACGGCGTGGATCTGGGCCAGTTCAACTTCACCAATCGTGACGACACGATCAACGAAATCGGCGTTCCGGATACCTTCACCCTGGGCATCGCCTGGCGGCCGACCGACACGTGGCTGCTGTCGCTTGATATCAACAACATCGACTACAGCGATCTTCCGGCACCGCGGGATCGCACCCTCGGCTTCGAGTTTCTCGTGGACGGATCTTCCCAGGCGATCGCCAACGATATCGAGCCGATCAGCGATGCGGTGACCTACCACTTCGGTGTGGAGAAGATCTTCTTCCCGGAGATGGAACTGTTCGACATCCTGACCCTGCGTGCCGGTGCGTTCACCGACGATGACCATGACGGGACCCGGCTGGTCGACAGCGACGATACGCACTTCACGGTCGGCATCGGAACGGTCATCAACGGTAATCTGCAGATCGACCTTGCAGCCGAAAGCTCTGATCGCATCGACAACATCGTGCTCTCGGCAATCTATCGATTCTGAGCACATTCCGATCCTGTCGTAGGAAGCCCCGGCCTCGCGCCGGGGCTTTTTTTCTCCGTTTTCTCCTACCCACTTTGTAGGAATTTTCCTACAAGCGCTCGTCACCAGCCGTGATAGATTGAAAGACATAGAATCTACCCACGGGAGATGCACATGAAAAAGTTCGTCATTGCCGCCGCGCTGGTCATCTCGGCCATGCCGCTTCTTGCCGCCGAGGCAAGTTGGCAAGACCGTTACCTCGACGCCATGGAAAATCTCGAGCAGGGACAATTTGCCGCGGCTGTAGAGAACCTCGACAAGGCGATCGCCGCCCAGCCCGAGCCAATGCTGGCGGGAAGCGACAGCAGCGTCGATTACCTCCCCTACATCAACCTGGCCGCGGCCTATCACGAACTCGGCGATAACGCCTCGGCACGAGATGCGCTGGACAAGAGCTACCGGGCCCGGGTTGCGACCCGGAGCTACATCGGCAGCCAGGTCTGGGACGAGTATGCGCTCAAGATCATGGCCGGCGATGAGCAGGTGGTTGCCTCCGCGGCCGGTGCCGATTTTCGGGACTTCGAGCGTTCAGGCCTGACCCTCTCCGACGAGCAGGCGGTCGAGATCAAACAGCAGGTCCTGCGCCGCTGCGCATTGACCGGCAAGGGTCCGACGGACATGCTGCCCTGGTACTTTCACTACGAGTACGGCCTGGAACTGATGGACGCGGGCGACGCTCAGCGGGCGGTGGACGAACTGATCCTGGCCGCCAACAAGCGCGAAGAGTCGCGGCGGAATTCGCGGATGTACGGCATGTGGTTCACCAACTACCTGCCCTACTACCAGATCGCCCTGGCGCACAGCAAGCTGGGCAACTGGCGCTGCGCGTTCGATGCCATGCGCTTGTCGGCTCAGTACGGAGAGTTCTCGCCGGTGGATCCCGGCTTCGAAGAGTACTCGGATCTGCAGAAACTGATCATGCTGGAAGCAGATAAGTCCGGCTGATCGACCGCTTCACCCTACCCCCTCGAACTGCGCGGCCACCCGGCCGCGCTTTTTTTGTTTCCAGAGCGGTAACCATGAAGCCGTGAAGATCGACGAAGACATGGAGAAAGAAAAAAGGGCGACTGTAGCCTGGAAAAAGTACCCGATCAGCGGCGCTCGCCGCCTACCCCAACTACCCCTTCAAGCCTTCGTTCTCCTTCATGGCTTCATGGTTACCGCCCTTGGAGAAGTGAGGGGAAACATGGGCAGCAGCAGATTCAAGCCTTGGGGAGGGTCACCCCGCGCTGGCCCATGTATTTTCCGGCCCGGTCCGCATAGGAGGTCTCGCAGACCTCATCTGATTCCAGGAACAGCATCTGCGCAACGCCTTCGTTGGCATAGATCCGCGCCGGCAATGGCGTCGTATTGGAGAATTCCAGGGTGACGTGCCCCTCCCACTCGGGCTCGAGCGGGGTGACGTTCACGATGATTCCGCAGCGCGCGTAGGTGGATTTACCAAGGCAGATGGTCAGTACGTTGCGTGGAATACGGAAGTACTCGACGGTCCTCGCGAGGCAGAACGAATTCGGTGGGATGATGCACACGTCCGCCTGCAGATCGACGAAGCTCTTCTCGTCAAAACCCTTTGGATCGACCACCGCCGAATTGATGTTGGTGAAGATCTTGAATTCATCGGCACAGCGGACGTCGTAGCCGTAGCTGGAGGTGCCGTAGGAAATGACCCGGCGATCGTCATGATGACGAATCTGCCCGGCCTCGAACGGTTCGATCATGCCGTGCGCTTCGGCCATGCGCCGAATCCAGCGGTCTGCCTTGATGCTCATGTGTTCTGGATGACGATGTTGGGGAACTGCAGCTTCTTGTTGCGGGCCTGGGTCGAAAGCCGCGCAGCCGATTTCCGGGCGATCGCCAGGTAGTCCTCGGCGATTTTCGATTCCGCGTCGGCAATCACCGTCGGTTTGCCGGAATCGGTCTGTTCCCGAATGCGGATATCGAGCGGCAGGGAGCCAAGGAGTTCCACCCCGTACTCCTGGGCCATCTGCGCGCCGCCGCCGGTACCGAAGATGTGCTCCTCGTGGCCGCACTTGGAACAGATGTGGGTACTCATGTTCTCTACGATACCCAGCACCGGAACATCGACTTTCTCGAACATTTTCAAACCCTTGCGGGCATCCAGGAGGGAAATGTCCTGGGGCGTCGTGATGATGATGGCGCCGCTGACCGGGACCCGCTGGGCCAGGGTCAGCTGAATGTCGCCGGTGCCCGGCGGCATGTCGACGATCAGGTAATCCAGGTCGGACCACTCGGTTTCGTTGATCAGCTGCTGCAGCGCCTGGGTCACCATCGGGCCGCGCCAGATCATCGGCTGGTCCTCGTCGATGAGGTAGCCGATGGACATGGTCTGCACGCCATAATTGACCTTGGGCACGATCGATTCGCCCCGGATCTCGGGACGCCCGGACAGACCCATCATGCGCGGCTGGCTGGGGCCGTAGATGTCGGCGTCGAGAATGCCGACAGCCGCTCCGTCGGCCTGCAACGCCAGCGCCAGGTTCACCGCCGTGGTGGATTTGCCGACGCCACCTTTGCCCGAGGCCACGGCAATCACGTTCTTAACGCCCTTGATCGGCGTCAGATCGCCCTGCACCTTGTGCGCGTGGATGCGCCATCCCACATTCACGACGGCGGCGTCGATCTGCGGATCCGCTTCCAGGTGCGAGCCGATCGACTCGGCATAGGACTCCGCAAGCCCCTTGGCGGGATAGCCCAGCTGAACTTCCACCGAAATGCGCCCCCCCGACACGCCGACACCCTTGATCGACTTGCCGCTGACCAGGTCTTCTCCGGTCAACGGATCAATCCATTCGGCGAGTCTCTCTTCGACGTATTGGCGGTCGATATCGGGCATGGGTCAGCTTAATCGCATTTTTTGTCGGGCGGCCGCGTATTGTACCGGGAACGGGCACTCGATGTCCGGTCTTCTCTACATCATGCACGCACTCCCATGCGATAATGCGGCAAAAACGCATTGACCCTGCCGGATTCGATGAACCAGCCAAGAAAAATCCTCGTCACCTGTGCCCTGCCCTACGCCAACGGCTCAATCCATATCGGGCACATGGTCGAGCACATCCAGGGCGACATCTGGGTGCGCGCCCTGCGCATGCAGGGTCATGAGTGTCATTTCGTGTGTGCCGATGACGCCCACGGAACCCCGATCATGGTCAACGCGGAACGACGCGGGATCACCCCCGAGCAACTGATCGACGGGATGCGTGCGGAGCACGCCGAGGACTTTGCGAGTTTCGGCGTGGAGTACGATCACTATTCATCAACCCATTCCGAGAAGAACCGCGAGCTGGCGGAGGGCATCTTCACCCGGCTACGAGAAAAGGACTTGATCGCGATCCGGGATGTCGAGCAATTTTTCGACGAAGAACGCGGCATGTTCCTGCCCGATCGATTCATCAAGGGCGAATGCCCGAATTGCGGTGCCGAGGATCAGTACGGCGACTCCTGCGAGGTCTGCAGCAAGACCTACACCCCCACCGATCTGAAGAACCCACGCTCCGTGCTCACCGGATCGACACCGGTCCTGCGCACCTCCGAGCACTATTTCGTCAAGCTCGGCGAACTGGAGGAGGTGCTTCGCGAATGGACCGGCGGAAAGCGGCTCCAGCCGGAGGTTACCAACAAGCTGGAGGAATGGTTCGAAGACGGTCTTCGCGACTGGGACATCTCCCGCGATGCACCCTACTTCGGGTTCAAGATCCCGGGGGAGGACGACAAGTATTTCTATGTCTGGGTCGACGCCCCGATCGGTTACATGGCGACCTTTGCCGAGTTGTGCGAGCACGAGGGCCTGGACTTCGACACCTACTGGAAACCGGGCCACGACAGCGAGGTGTACCATTTCATCGGCAAGGACATCGTCTATTTCCACACGCTGTTCTGGCCCGCCATGCTGCACGCTGCCGAGTACCGGCTGCCGGATTCCGTGTATGTCCATGGCTTTCTGACCGTAGACGGGCAGAAGATGTCGAAGACCCGGGGCACGTTCATCCTGGCCCGGACCTATCTCGATCATTTCAGCCCGGACTACCTGCGTTATTACTTTGCATCCAAGCTGGGTCCGGGCCTGACCGACATCGACCTGAACCTAGAGGATTTCGTTGCCCGGGTGAACTCGGACCTCGTCGGCAAGGTGGTCAATATCGCCAGTCGCTGCGCCGGATTCATCCAGAAGCGCTTCCACGGCGAACTGGCGGCCGAACTGGACGATCCGAAGGCCTTCGAACGTTTTGCGGCGGCGGCGGACGAGATTGCCGGACTGTTCGAAGGGCGCGACTACAACCGGGCCGTGCGGCGGATCATGGCCCTGGCCGATGAGGCCAATCGCTACATCGACGAGAAGAAGCCCTGGCAGGCCATCAAGGAGGGCGGGCGCGAAGACGAGGTCCAACGGGTCTGTACCCAGGGGCTCAACCTGTTCCGGACCCTGATGGTCTACCTGAAGCCGATCATCCCCTTCACCGCCGCGAAGGCCGAAGCGTTTCTCGACGTCGAGCCGCTGACCTGGGACGACGTTAAGAACCCGCTTCTGAACCAGGCCATCAAGCCATTCCAGGCGCTCATGATGCGCATCGACTCGATCCAGGTGCAGGCCATGGTTCATGCCTCTCAGGAACACCTGGCCAAACGGGAAGAGCGGTCAGCAACAGCAGAAGGGGACCAGACGAAAAAGGCCGATCTCGATCTGGAACCGGAGATCGGCATCGACGACTTCCGGAAGATCGACCTGCGGGTCGCCCGCATCGTCGCCGCGGAAAACGTCGAGGGCGCCGACAAGCTGCTGCGGCTTACCCTGGACCTGGGCGACGACCACGAGCGCACCGTACTCGCCGGCATCAAGCAGGCCTATGACCCGGAGAAGCTGGTCGGGCGCCTCACCGTCATGGTCGCCAACCTCGCACCGCGCAAGATGAAATTCGGGACTTCGGAAGGCATGGTCCTGGCCGCGGGAGGCAAGGAGGGTCTCTTCCTGCTGCAACCCGACGACGGCGCGCGACCGGGCATGCGGGTGACATGACCGAGCTGTTTCTAATCGTTCTCAGCACGGTCCTGGTCAACAACTTCGTGCTGGTGCGATTTCTCGGCCTCTGCCCCTTCATGGGGGTTTCGACGCAACTGGAGAGTGCGATCGGCATGTCGGTCGCGACCGCCTTCGTGCTGACCCTTTCTTCGGTCCTGAGCCACCTCGTCTTTGACTATGTGTTACAGCCGCTTGGCCTCGAATACCTGCGCACGATCGCGTTCATCCTGGTCATTGCCGCCGGTGTCCAGATTACCGAAATGGCCATTCGCCATTCGAATCCGCTCCTGCACCGGGTGCTCGGCATCTTCCTGCCGCTGATCACGACAAACTGCGCAGTCCTCGGGGTCGCCCTTCTCAACGCCCAGCAACAACACTCGCTGTTTCATTCCGCGATCTACGGTCTCGGAACGGCAGGTGGATTTTCGCTGGTGCTGATCCTGTTCGCCGCGGCGCGGGAAAGGCTCGACGCCTGCGATGTGCCCGAACCCTTCCAGGGGCCGGCCATCGGTCTGATCACGGCGGGGCTGATGGCGCTTGCGTTCATGGGCTTCTTCGGGTTCGCAGACCTGTGAGCGGCATCCTGGCCTTCGGCGTCCTGGCTTTGGTCCTGGGACTGGTCCTCGGCTTGCTCGCCCAACGTCTACGGGGCGGCGACGAGGACCAGGAAGTGGTGGATCAGATCGACCAGCTGCTGCCGCAGACCCAGTGCGGCCAGTGCGGATATCCCGGCTGTCGGCCCTATGCGGAAGCCATCGCCGCCGGCGAGGCGGACATCAACCGCTGCCCACCCGGCGGCGAAGCCGGCGTGCGCGCGCTGGCCGACCTGCTAGCCGTCGAACCCAAGCCGCTGGACCCGGATTGCGGAGAACCGGCACCCCCGATGGTGGCAGTCATCGACGAGACAATATGCATCGGGTGCCGCCTGTGCATCCAGGCCTGCCCGGTCGACGCCATCCTAGGGGCGCCCAAGCGGATGCACACCGTGATCGAGGCCGAGTGCACCGGCTGCGAGCTGTGCGTCGAACCCTGTCCCGTGGACTGCATCAGCATGGTCGAACCGACACCCAATCCGCAGACCTGGCGCTACCGCAAGGACCGCCTGAAGGTTCGCGTCGAGAACCGCACTACGGCTTGAGATGGCGATGGATGCCCAGCTCGGTGAAAGGTTGTGGCGCTTCCACGGGGGCGTACGACTGCCCCATGAAAAACCCATGTCCCTGGCTGCAGACCCGGAATTCGCCGGCGTCCCTCCCGTCCTGGTGGTTCCCCTGCGACAGCATCGCGGCGATGCCGCCGAACCGGTCGTCCGCGTGGGCGAAACGGTCAACCGGGGCCAGCTGATCGGTGAAGCGCATCCCGGCCGCATTACCGCGCGGGTCCACGCACCGGCAACCGGCGTGGTCACGGCCATCGAGCGACGCGAGGTCATCCACCCCTCCGGTCTGCCGGAGCTTTGCGTCGAGATCGAGACCCGCGCCGGCGGGACGGACGAGGACCTGCCACCGCTGGACTGGCAGACCTGCGATCGCCAGGCACTGATCGACCGGATCTGGGAAGCCGGCATCGTCGGCCTCGGCGGGGCCGTGTTCCCGACCCATATCAAAGTCGACCCGCCGCCGGAGACCCCCGTCGACCTGCTGATCGTGAACGGTGCGGAATGCGAGCCCTATATCGCCGCGGACGAGACGCTCATGCGGCATCGTCCGAAGGACGTGATTCGCGGCGCGCTGATGGTCGCCCGCGCCACCGGAGCAGCGCGGACCGTCGTTGCGGTCGAGGACCAGATGGGCGCGGTCGAGCACATCCTGCGCAAGACCGAACGAGACCTCGGGGCGGAGGACCTGCAGATCGTCAAGGTGCCCACCATCTACCCGGAGGGGGGCGAGCGACAGCTCATCCGCGTACTCACCGGAAAGGAAGTGCCCAGCGGCGGACTGCCCCTGGACGTGGGCCTGCTCTCGATCAACGTCGGCACGGCGGTCGCCGCCTATCACGCCGTCGAACACGGCCGGCCGCTCATCTCGCGCATGGTCACCGTCACCGGACGCGGGATTCGCCAGCCGGGAAACTTCGAAGCACTGATCGGCACGCCCGTTTCCTATCTCATCGAACGCGCCGGCGGCTACGACGACGACATTCGCAAGCTGGTCATGGGCGGACCAATGATGGGCGTACCACTGCCCCACGACGATCTGCCGATCATGAAGGCGACCAATGCCCTCCTCGGCCTGGTCGACTACGAGGTCACCCGGAAAGCGCCGGAACTGCCGTGCATCCGTTGCATGGCCTGCGAGCGGGTGTGCCCGGCTCAGCTCCTGCCGCAGCAACTCCTGTGGTACACGCAGCAGGGCGATTTCGAGCAGGTCGAGGCCCATGCACTGTTCGACTGCATCGAATGCGGCTGCTGTGCCTTCGCCTGTCCCAGCCAGATCCCGCTGGTCGACTACTACCGGTACGCCAAGAGCGAGATCCGCGCCCGGGCCGTCGAACGGGCCCGCGCCGCTCATGCCCGTCACCGGCACGAAGTGCGCGAGGAGCGACTGGAACGCGAGCAGGAGCGGCGCGCCCGGCGGCTGCAGAAGAAACGGGAGAAGCTCCGCGACCGCAAGGCCAAGCAGGCAGAGATCCAGGCTGCAATCCAGCGTTCGAAGGCCCGCCGCAAGTCCGGGGAGGAATCCGACGATGCGCTTTGAGACCGCGGGCGGTCCGCACATCCCGGCGCCGATCACCGTGCACCAGGTCATGCGGGATGTGCTCCTGGCCCTGGTCCCGGGCATCCTTGCGCACCTCTGGTTCTTCGGTCCGGGCATCCTCTTTCAGCTGGCGCTGGCCATCGGGGCCGCGCTGGGCTTCGAGGCCCTGATGCTGAAGCTGCGCGGCGCACGCCTGGATCTTCACCTGCACGACCTGACCGCCCCGGTGACCGGTGCACTCTATGCCCTGTGCCTGCCACCTCTGATGCCTTGGTGGGCCGCAATCATCGGGATGTTCTTCGCGATCGTGATCGCCAAGCACCTCTACGGCGGCCTGGGCAATAACCTGTTCAATCCGGCCATGGTGGGTTTCGTCGTCGTCATCGTCGCTTTTCCCAACATCAGCACCACGTGGGTTCCGGCCCAATCGCTGGCGGAAAACCCCCTCAACCTGATCGACAGCTTCAAGGTCATCTTCTTCGGCACGCTGCCCGATGGCCTGACCTGGGACGCCATTACCGGAGCAACGCCGCTGGACCTGATCCGCACGCGCATCAGCGAGGGCATCATGCTCACCGAGATCCGCACCGACGAGATTTTCGGCAAGTACGGCGGCAAGGGCTTCGAGTGGGTCTCGATCGGCTACCTGGTCGGCGGCCTTTACCTCCTGTATCGCAAGGTGATCACCTGGCATGTCCCCGTCGCCATGCTCGGTACCGTTGCGGTGTTGACCCTGCCTGCCTACGCGATGGACCCCTACAACAACCCCTTTCCGCTGCAGCACATCCTGACCGGCGGCATGGTCCTCGGTGCGTTCTTCATCGCCACCGATCCCGTATCCGGCAGCACGACGCCTCGCGGCCGGCTGATTTTCGGCCTGGGCGTTGCCATCCTGACCCTGTCCATCCGTCGCTGGGGCGCCTACCCGGACGGAGTGGCCTTCTCGGTCCTGCTGATGAACTGCGCCGTGCCCCTGATCGATCGCTACACCAAGCCGAGAGTGTTCGGGCGCGAATGAACGGACTGCCGCAACCAATCGACAGTGGCATCAGGCTGGGGCTTGTCGCCGCCCTCGCCGTGGCCGCACTGGCCGCAGTATTCAACCTGACCCGCGGGCCGATCGCCGAGCAGGAGCGCCAGGCCGAGCTGGCAAGTCTCAACGCGGCCCTGCCGGCTGACCTCTATGACAACGACATCCTCGCCGACAGCATCGAGGTCGTGGCACCGGAGTTTCTCGGCAACGCCCAGCCCCACAAGGTCTACCGCGGCCGCAAGAATGGGGAGCCTTCGGCGCTGGCCATCCGCGCCACCGCACCCGATGGCTACAACGGGCCCATCGAGTTGCTCATCGGCTTGCGGGCGAATGGTGAGCTCACCGGCGTGCGGGTGATCAGCCATCGCGAAACACCCGGCATCGGCGACAAGATCGACCTGCGGGTGACCGACTGGCTGCTGTCCTTCGACGGCCGGTCGCTGGGCGATCCGCCGGCCGAGCGCTGGACCGTCGCTCCGGACGGCGGCGCCTTCGAGGCGTTTTCCGGCGCGACGATCACGCCGCGCGCGGTCGTCAAGCAGGTGCGTCGGACGCTGGAATATTACTCGGAGAACCGCGAGAGCCTGTTCGCGCGCCCGGCCGAACCCAGCGACGGCTGACCATGCCGAGCGCGCCGACTGTCAGGAACCCGATAGTGGCCGGCCTGCTGGTCGCCAGTGGGCTGGCCTTGCTGGCCGGGCTGGCCTTGCCGGCCTTCCGCATCGATCGTCTGGGCGCCGACCCGGCGGTCATGTCCTTGCCGGGTGGAATCGTGGCGCTGGCCCGCGACGGCAGAGCGGGGCTTGCGCTCCTGGTGGCCCTGTTCTCCATCGCGTTTCCGATCGCCAAGCTGCTCACCATGGCCTGGATCGTCCGCGCAGATTACTCAGCCCGCGGACTCGCCCGTCTGGTCGCGGCGCTCGGCAAATGGTCGATGCTGGATGTCTTTATCGTCGCAATTCTGATTGGCGCTGCACGGCTGAGGCTCTTGAGCGAGTTGGCACCGGAACCGGGCATCTACTGGTTTGCCGCCAGCGTGCTGCTCTCGATGCTGGCGAGCCTCACCCAGACCACCGGATTCCCGCCCGCCTCGCCCGGCGACGACTCCCCACCAGGGCGGCACGCGCGGACGGTCGGTCTGCTCCTGAGCTTCCTCGGTCTCGGGCTGTTCGTCCTCGCTCTGACCCTGCCCCTGATGCAAGTTCGGAAATGGCTATTCTGGGACCGGGAATACTCGATACTCGAGGGCACGCTGCAAATGTGGCGGGAGGGGGAATGGGTGCTGCCGACCGTGATCGGCGTGTTCGTGATCGCCCTGCCCCTATGCCGCTACCTGGCGCAGTTGCTGGTGCGGCTGTTTGGCGGGTCCGCCCCATCGGTCCTGGCTCGTTTCACGACGGCCTTGGGCAAATGGGCGATGTGGGACGTGTATGCCCTTGGCCTGGTCATCACCACCGCGAAGCTCAGCTCCATCGCCAGCGTCGACTTGCGCCCGGGGTTCTGGCTGCTGCTCGCCGCGATTGCGGTCAATCTCCTGGACGCCGCGCTGGGTTCCCGTGCCGCTCACCGAGCCGCGTCGCCAGCTCGCTGAGCGAGAGCTCGCCTGCTCGCAGCAACACCAGCAGGTGGTAGACCAGGTCTGCCGCTTCATCGAGGAGTTCGTCCCGTTCACCGGCCACGGCAGCCAACGCCGTCTCCACCGCCTCCTCGCCGACTTTCTGGCCGATGCGCTTGGCCCCGGATTCGAACAGGCGGGACGTGTAGCTGCCTTCGGGCCGCTCCGTCTCCCGCGTCTTGATCAGCCGGTCCAGACGGCCCAGAAAACTCAGCGGGGCCCGGGTCTCGCCACCGAAGCAGGTCTGCGTCCCGAGATGACACACAGGCCCCGCCGGGCGGGCAATGACCAGCAGCGTGTCCGCGTCGCAGTCGACGGCGAGATCCACCAGCTCGAGAAAATTCCCGGAGGTTTCGCCCTTGGTCCAGAGCTGCTGCCGCGAGCGCGAGAAAAAGGTCACGCGACCGGTTTCACGCGTACTTTCCAGGGCTGCCTCGTCCATGAAACCCACCATCAGGACCTCGGCCGTGTCCACGTCCTGGACCACTGCCGGAATCAGCCCACCCATCTTTTCCCAGTCGAGTTTCACGTCCGTACCGCCACGCCTTCTTCAATCAGGTATTGCTTGAGGCGGGGGATCGGGATCTTGCCCGAATGGAAGACCGTCGCCGCAAGCGCGCCATCCACGTCCGCCTGCTGAAAGACATCCCGGAAGTGGGCCTCGCGCCCGGCGCCGCCGGAGGCGATCAGCGGCACCGAGCAGATTTCCCGGACAGCCCGCAGTTGGCCCACATCGTAGCCGCTGCCCACGCCATCCTCGTTCATGCAGTTGAGCACGATTTCCCCGGCGCCACGCGCCTGGACCTCGGACACCCAGTCCAGGGTCTTGCGCCGGGCGTCCTCGGTCCGGTCCGGGTCGCCGGTGAACTGCTTGACGTGATAGCCGCGGTCGTCGCAGTGGGAATCGATGCCGATCACCACGCACTGGGAACCGAAGGCATCGACCAGGGCGTCGATGAGGTCGGGATTCTGCAGCGCCGGCGTGTTGACCGAGATCTTGTCGGCGCCGGCGTGAAGGATCTTCCGG
>JAWVZU010000080.1:0-13843 GCA_033722075.1 Lysobacterales bacterium | reverse complement strand
TCAGATACGCGATCGAAACTTCGCTCTGGGCCAGTTGGGTCAGCAATCCCTGGTCGAAATGCAGTCCGGCCGTCGGGGCGGCTACGGCCCCGGGCTCACGGGCATAAACGGTCTGGTAGCGTGCCTCGTCGGCACTCGTGTCGGGACGCCGGATATAGGGCGGCAGCGGCATGTGTCCGTGCGCGTCGAGCACCTCGGCCACCGGTTCCTCCGCTTCCAACTCAAAGAAACCGCCATGGCGCCCGGTAACGCGGAAAGTGCAGTCCTCGACGTGGATCACCGAGCCCTCCGCCGGCGCCTTGCTGGCTTTCAGCTGGGCGAGGACGCGCTGGTCGTCGAGGAGCCGCTCGACCAGGATCTCGACCTTGCCTCCGGTGGCCTTCCGCCCGAACAGTCGTGCCTTGATTACTCGGGTATCGTTGAAAACCAGCAGATCGCCAGGCCGGAGGAACTCCGGCAGCGACGCAAAACGCGAGTCACGAAGCGCGCCGGACCGCCGGTCCATGGCCAGCAGCCGGCTCGCCGTTCTGGGTTCCACCGGGTGCTGGGCGATCAGTTCCGGAGGCAGATGGTAGGAGAAATCGGCTTTGCGCAAGGTTGCAGGTCGTGGCGAAAAACGGCGGCATGTTACGCACAGCTCCGCATCGTGTGCAATCCGATGCGCAAGCGAGAGGGATCACCGGGAGGGCAATGAGTTTGCGGACTGGGCACCAGAGTTTGATCCGGCGAGCCCGCTCCATGGCGAAACGAATTGCGCCCGGGAGCCCGGCGGCGCTGGCTGGTTCGGAACTGTCTGCTTTGGGGGAGGTATGGCCCAGGACGGCCAGACGTGACAGCCCTTCCCCTGCCCAGTCCGCAAACGATTGCCTTGACCCCAGTTTAGCAATGCCTTCACGTTATGACTACGCAATTCGCCAATTCGCCCCCAGGGGCCACCGGGGTGTTGTACCCACGACGGGGCTGATATCCTTGGGGGTTTGTATTTTCAGCGCCGGTGATCCGGCTTGGGAAGCTACGCGAGGCCTCTATGACCAGCATCACTCAACAGCTCCAGGAAATCAGGCGATACGGCGGCGAGCAGCTCACCACAGGGCTGCCCGACGACGTCATAGAGCGCTTCGCCGCGCGTGATCCGCTGCTCGGCCGGGCAGTACGGGAGGCCCTGGACATCCACCGGGAACTGCGACCGGAGCACGGCGACCTGCTGCGTGAAAACGAAGCGGACCAGCTGTGCGACCTGCAGGAAGGTCTGATCAACTTCTATGCCGCCGACGCCGTCAACCCCTACGCGGCGCTGGCGGCGCGGGGCCCCTGGATCGTCACCACTACCGGGGCCGTTGTCCACGATTCGGGTGGCTACGGCATGCTGGGCCTCGGTCATGCGCCGGACGAAATCCTCGAGACCATGGTCCGCCCGCACGTCATGGCCAACGTCATGACACCCAGCTTCAGCCAGCGGCGGCTCGTGAGCGCACTGAAAGCCGAGATCGGCCACACCCGAGCAGACCGGCCGTTTGAACACTTCCTGTTCCTCAACAGCGGCTCGGAAGCCGTGACCGTCGCCGCCCGGCTGTCCGACGTGAACGCCAAGCTGCTGACCGACCCGGGTGGCCGCCAAGCGGGCAAGCCGATCCGCGTTCTGTCCATCAAGGGCGGGTTTCATGGGCGCACCGACCGGCCGGCCCAGTTTTCCGATTCGACACGCCGGAGCTATCGGCGCCACCTCGCATCGTTTCGGGATCGCAACAACCTGCTGACCGTTCCGCCCAACGACCTGGAAGCCCTGCGCCAGGTTTACGCCGAGGCCGAGCACCACGGGTTCTTCATCGAAGCCTTCTTCATGGAGCCGGTCATGGGGGAAGGCAATCCAGGCGTGGCCGTGACGCCGGAGTTCTACCGGCTCGCTCGCGAACTCACCCGGGAACACGGCAGCCTGCTGCTGGTCGACTCCATTCAGGCCGGTCTGCGCGCCCACGGCTGCCTGTCGCTGGTGGACTATCCGGGATTCCAGGATGAAGAAGCGCCGGACATGGAAACTTATTCCAAGGCACTGAATGCGGGCCAATATCCCCTGTCGGTGCTGGCCATGAGCCCCCAGACCGCACAGCTTTACCGGCAGGGCATCTACGGCAACACGATGACCACCAACCCGCGCGCCATGGAAGTGGGGTGTGCGGTGCTGGCTGCGCTCACGCCGGAAGTCCGGTCCAACATCCGGGAGCGCGGGCGCGAGTTCCTGGACAAGCTCAACGCGCTGCGCGAAGAACTGGACGGCCGGATCACCCGGGTCCAGGGCACCGGTCTGTTGTTCAGCTGTGAGTTGACCCCCGAGTACAAGGCCTATGGCCGGGGCAGCATCGAGGAGTACCTGCGGCTCAATGGAATAGGCGTCATCCATGGCGGACATAATTCGCTCCGCTACACGCCGCACTTCCGGATCACATCGGAGGAGGTCGATCTGATCGTCGCCGCCACCCGGGACGCGATTCTGAACGGCCCGCGGCACGACCGGCAGTCCGGGGAACCGCTCGCCCGGACGGGCTGAACGGGCAAGCCGTGGGCAATCTCCGCTCTCGCATGGCCGGGCACGGGTTCGAGTCGAACGACGACTACGAATATCGGGTCCGCTGTCTGCTGAACTACGCCACGCAGGGTCTGCGCTGCCTGTCCGTTGAAGGCGAAAGCAAACGCCGCAAGACCGCCTTTGCCAATGCGCTCGGGCAGGCCCTGGACTGGCCCCACGTCCTCTATTACGACTTCACCCAGAGCGACGATTTGCCGGGTCGCGTGACGGTTCCGGATATCGAACACGAAGAAGGGTCGTCCCCGGTGCAACTCAGTGCCTTCGACCGGATCGTCAGCGAAGCCTGCGCGTTCAGCGAAGCCGAGCAGACCATTCTCATCGTGGATCAACTGCAGGCGGCGGACTTCAGGGAACATATTCGCCTGTACCAGTTCGTCTCGACCTGTGAATGGGCCTATCCGCTTGCCACCCTGCGAGCGAATGCGCGCAACTTTCTGCTGATGCTCATCTCGGAAGAACCGCTCTACCATTCGCTGCAGAAGGAGAGTTTCCGGATCTGGACCGACTCGGACCGGCTGCGGCTCGACTACCATCCCGGGGAATTCGGCTACGAGGCGGATTTTGCACCGGTCATGGAGTCCCTGGAGGCGGTCTTCCGGCACATCGGCAAGGCGCCGACACGCAGCGAGTACGCGCGACTGCTCCATGACATCGTCAATCATGCCCGGACCGAGCATCATCTCCGCCATTCGATCTTCGGATGGACCGAGGGGCTGGACTACGGCGCCCTGGAAGACGAGTCCGTCAAGCGCCTCCTGGAGGACACGGTGAAGGCGCTTACCGAGTATCTCGGCTACGACGAGATCCAGATCGAGAGCACCGATCCTGCCGCCGAAGACTGAACGCCACGTGACCAGCCTGGCGGTCGTCATCGTCAATTACCGGAGCTGGGAGCCGCTGGCGGCCTGCCTGGCGTCCCTCGCTGACCTGGACGCCGAAATCGTGGTGGTCGACAACGCTTCCGGAGACGGACGACTCGGCGATTTCGCTAGTGATCATCCCGATGTCCGCTTTATTCAAGCGGAGCACAATTTCGGTTTTGCTTACGGCTGTAATCTGGGGGCCGCGCTGACCCGGGCGCCGCTGCTCCTGTTTCTCAATCCGGATACCCGAGACCCGGGTGGGCAGCTCGCCAGCCTGGCGGAGCTGGCGGAGTCACATCCGGAAGCGGGGATCTTCAGCGTACGCCAGGTCGATGAGCGGGGGCGACCCCAGCGCGTCCATGACCGGTTTCCCGGCCTGTTAACGCTCTTCGGTCCGGTCCGGTCACTGCTGCGGCGAGTGGCGCCTCGTGTGGACTGGGTCAGCGGGTCCGTATTGTTGATCCGACGCGCCCTGTTCGAGCGTCTCGGCGGCTGGGATCCAGGCTACTGGATGTACTCCGAGGATGTCGACCTCTGCTGGCGGGCGCACGCCATCGGCCACCGCTGCCACTACTTCGAACGGGCGACTGTGATTCACCAGCACGGGGGAAGCAGCCGCCGGGATCCCGAAACGACCGCCCTGACCAAGGCTGAGACCACCATTTCCCGGCACTATTTCGCGGCACGGCATTTTGGGCGGATCCACGCGGCCTGCTACCACGCGGCGCTGTTTTTGGTGCGTTTCCTGCCGGTTGTCCTGGCCGCCGGAGTCCGGCCGCTGCTCCCCCTCAGACCCATCCGCGTCCGCGCCCGCGTCGCGGCACACCTGCTCGCCTATTATCGCCGTGTGCTGGAGGTCCGGACCTGGCGCAGCCCGCGTGCGGCCCCCGGTGAATCACAGGGTGATAACTCGTAGCGCCAGGGCGATCAGGATCACCCCGAAAATGCGATCCACCCAGAGAGACCGGCGGCGCAGCCACTCGAGTATCGAACCCTGCGAAAGGACGATGGCGACCACCGCATACCAGGCCGCATCGATGAACGCCGCAAGGCCGGCCATCATCACCTTTTCCACCGCGCCGGCCTCGGGTCGCAGGAACTGGCTGAACAGGGCCAGGAACCACACCGCGATCTTCGGATTGAGAAAAGCGATTAGAAAGCCGTCCCGGGCGCCCCGCGCCTTGCCCGCAGCGACCTCAGCAGTTTCCGGCTCGGCACTTCCGGTGCTGAGTAGCGCCGTCACGCCAAGGTAGGCCAGAAAGGCGGCGCCGGCCAGTTGCACAATCCGGAAGAGCACTTCGGATCCGGTCACCAGCAATCCGAGGCCGAACGCAACCAGCAGTGCATAGACGCCGACCCCCACACCGTGCGCCAATGCGGTAGCCAGACCGGTCGCACGGCCGCCGGCGACCGGGTTGCGGATGATCACCGCCAGCGACGGACCCGGCGACATGGCGCCCAGGATGCAGATGGTCGCCAGCGAAACCCAGGCGGTCCAGCTCAAGCGGGCGCCTCGACCTCGATGACCCGCGGGATCTCGATCATTATCTTCACGCCCTCGCCGGGGGCGCCGGTGATGCGGATGCGACCGCGCAGAACCTGGGTAACCAGATTGTAGACGATGTGCATGCCCAGCCCGCTCCCGCCGGAACCCCGTCGGGTGGTGTAGAACGGCTCGAAGATCCGCTCCTGGACCTCGGGCCCGAAGCCCCGGCCGTCGTCCTGGTAGTTGATCCTGACCACATTCCCCTGGTGAGAGACCTCGATCCGGATCTCGCCGGCGTCGACACCCTGGAACCCGTGAATCAGGGAATTCATCACCAGGTTCGTGATCACCTGGTAGAGCGCACCCGGATAGCTTTCCAGTTCGAGGTCCTCATCGCATTCCACGTTGACCTCGTGATTGGTCTTCTTCAGCTTCGGATGCAACGAAGTGAGGATCTCTTCGAGATAGGCGGCCATCTTGAAGGCCCTGCGCTCTTCCGACGACTGGTCGACGGCCACCTGCTTGAAGCTCCGGATCAGTTCCGCGGCCCGATTGAGATTCTGAATCAGGAACTCGACGTTCTTCCGCTCCTTGTTGAACACGTCGCGAAGGTCCAGCTCCGCTTCGCCGTCCTCGCTGTCGACCTGGTTCAGGGCCCGGCGAATCTGTCCCTGCATGTACGTAGCCGCGGTCAGGGCGACACCCACCGGCGTGTTGATCTCGTGGGCGATTCCAGCCACCAGATTCCCCAGCGAAGCCATCTTCTCCGACTCCACCAGCTGGGTCTGGGCATCGGTCAGCATATCGAGCGTCCTCTTCAGGTCGCTGTTGGCGCGCTGCAGGTCGTCGGTACGCTCGTCGACCATGGACTCGAGCCGTTCGTTCAGTTCACGCAGTGCCCGCTCGGTGTTCTTCAGCTGGGTCACATCCTTGGTCGCGCCGGCCACCGTCTGGGGTCGCCCGCCGGCATCGGTTTCCACGACCCGGCCCTTGGCCAGCGCCCAGAGCCACTGCCCTTCCCGCCCCTTGATTCGGTAGGTCGCCTCGAAATAGGGGGAACCACCGCGCAGGTGGGTGTTCAGCGCTGCCTCGACCGCCGGACGGTCCTCCTCGTGCATCTGGTCCAAGAGCACCGCCAGGCTGTCCACGGGGCGCTGGGTCCGGATTTCCATCTGCCGGCCGTAGCTCAGGCGTTCGATAGCTCCGGAGGGAACATCCAGATACCACATTTCGTCGCCGCTGCCCCAGAGTGCCAGCTTCAGTCGCTCCTCGCTTTCGCGAATGGCTTTCTCGGCCGCCCGTCGCGCGGCCCGCTGGCGAAACCGGGTCCAGGAAACGAGCCCGAAGAGCGCCAGTGCCAGGCCCAGGTAACCCGCGTAGGCGAGAGGCGTACGCCATGGGGCCGGATGGACTCGCAGCGCCACTTCGACCGGCTCTGCCCAAACGCCGTCACGGTTGGAGGCTCGGACCCGGAAGCGATAGTGACCCGGGTCCAGGTTGGTATAGGTCGCGATCCGCCGGGTCGCCGGGGTCTCGACCCAGGCCGTGTCGAAGCCGACGAGCTGGTATTGGTAGCGGTTCTGCTCCGGCTGAGCAAAATGCAGGCCGGCAAACTGGAAGCTGAAGATATCCTGTCGGTAGGTCAGCTCCACCGACTCCATGAAACGCGGCGCCACGTCGACCAGACCCTCCTCGCCGGGCTCGACGGATCGGTTGGCGATCATGAAGTCGGTGATCGAAACCTGGGGCGGAAACTCGTCGATCGGGAAAGTCACCGGCTTGAAACGGGTGATGCCCTCCAGCCCGCCGAAATAAAGCGTCCCGTCGCTCGCGTGCAGTCCGGAACCCACATAGTAGGCCCGTTTCTGGGTCCCGTGCACCGGGAAGAAGTTCTCGAGCGTGCCGTTGGCCGGGGTGTAGCTGGAAATTCCGACCAGGGTGCTGACCCAGACCCGGCCGGCATCGTCGATGAGGGTGGCGCCGATGGCATCGCTGGGCAGCCCATGCGCCGAATTGATGAATTCGAAGGAGAAATCGGCCGCTGCCGGCCCCGCCGAGACGATCCGGCCAAACCCGCCGCCCTGGGTGCCAAGCCAGATCTCCCCTGCGGAATCCTCGCTGAAGAAAGTGATCGACCCGTGGGTCAGGCCGCTCGGCGAACCGGGCCGCGGTCCGATACGCAGGAAGTCGTCCGATTCCGGTCGAAAGATATTGAATCCCGCGCCCCGGGTTCCAAGCCAGATCTGCCCGTCGCTGGACTCGAAGATGTACCCGATCGTGTCGCTGGAGAGACTATTCGGATCGCCCGGATCCAGGCGATAGTGCCGCCAGGACCAGGTGTCGATGTCCAGGACGCTCACGCCGTCGTCGCGGGTCCCGATCCACAGCCGGTTCTGCGAGTCCACCAGCAGCGAGAGAATGTGATCTCCGGCCGGCGAACCCGGGTCGTTGTTGCGGTGCGGGTAGCGCCAGGCGTAGCCGGACTCGGGATCGAAGCGACTGATTCCTGCGTTGCGCGATCCGATCCACAGGAACCCGTCGCGATCCGCCTCGACGGCATGCAGTTCGTCGGAACCTATGGTGGTCGCATCACCCGGGATATGCCGATAGTTTCTGAAGGTCTCGCGGTCCGGATCGAAGTGACTCAAGCCGCCGCCCAGGGTTGCCACCCAAAGGGTCCCATCGGCCGCCTCGTGAAAGTCGCGAACGCGACTGTCGGCCAGCGACAAGGGTCCGTCTCGATAGCCCCGGAAGGTAACGGCCGCCGGGTTGAGGCGGCTCGCGCCCCCGGTCCAGGTACCGAACCAGAGAATGCCCGTTCGATCCTGGAGCATGGAGACGACCCGGTTCGAAGCCAACGAGCCGTCGTCGCCTGGATCATGATAGAAGCTGGAAAACCGGTTCTCTCCGGGATCGAAGCGGCTCAGGCCGTTCGTGGTCCCGATCCAGAGCAGTCCCGAGTCATCCACCAGCAGGGCCTCGATCTGGTCGAAAGCGAGGCTGTCCGGGTCACCGGCGATGTGATAATAATTCCGAGTCCTCCCGGTCCGCGGATCCAGGGCCACAAGGCCATCCTGGGTCCCCACCCACAAGGTCCCGTCGGGCATCGCCGCGAGCGCGGTCACATGACGATCGGCGCCGACCGGGGTTTCCATCCAGCTCTCGTCCACGAGGTTCAGCCCCACCAACCCGGAATCGGTGCCGATCCAGAGCCGCTCGTCGATCACCAGCAGGGCATTGACGATGGAGCCTCCCGGCGCGCCTTCCCAGCGACGGAAGTCGCCGGTTGCCGGGTTCAGCGCGTTGAGGCCCCCGCCGGCAGTGCCGGCCCAGATCTGGCCAGCCGCCACCGCCACGCTGCGTACCTCGTCATTGGAGATCGAGGTCGCATCTTCCGGATCGTTTCGATGGACCGTGAACCGCTCCAGGCGCGGGTCGAAATGATTGAGGCCCCCGGATCCCGTGCCCAGCCACAGGTCGCCGTCCGCGGTTCCGGCAATCGCGTGGATGTAGTTGTCGCTCAGGCTGTTGGTCTCGCCCCCGAAGACCCGTTTGTACACCTTGAAATCGTAGCCGTCGTAGCGATTGAGCCCAGCCTGGGTCCCCAGCCACATGAACCCCTGGGGATCCTGGTAGACCGAGATGACCGACAGCTGGGAAAGCCCTTCGTCCAGGGCCACCGTCTTGAATCGAAGGAAGTCGGCCGCTTGAACCGGAACCCACGCCAGCAGCAGCAGGTAAACCAGGGCCCGACCCATGAATGCGTTTTGAACCGCAGAAAGCTTGCGCACGGTGCTCCGATTCCAGCGACGAATTGACCGGTCAGCCGGGCGGACCGGCGCCGGCCGAAGCTGGAGCCCATGTTACGTCAAGCCGCGGGGGAGCCCAAACCCGGGACGACGGGCGGCGGCGTCAGTCGGGTTGATCGATGGCGAGACGGCCGGTCCGCCCACCGGGCAGGCGGTGCGCCTTGCGCATGGCGCCCTTCCACCGCTCGCCGGCCCACAACCGCAGATCATCCAGCGTCACGTAGATCGTCGGCAGCACGCACAGGCTGACGATCGTGGAAAACACCAGGCCGCCGACGATGGCTCGGGCCATCGGGAAATAGGGCGGCCCGTCGCCACCGATCTGGGTGGTACCCATGCATAGCGGCAACAGACCCAGAACGGTGGTGCCGACGGTCATGAGGATCGGCCGGATCCGGTCCCGACCGGCCTGCACGACGGCTTCACGGCGCAAAAGCCCGGTCCGCCTGAGCTGATTGATGTGATCCACCAGCACGATACCGTTGTTCACGACGACGCCGATCAGAATGAGGATCCCGATGAAGGCCATCAGCGAGAACGTCGTGCCGGTCAGGAGGAAGAACCAGTGGACTCCGACGACCGAGAAGAGGATCCCGGTGATGATGGACAGCGGGTGAATCATCGACTCGAACAGGGCCGCCATGATCAGATAGATGAACACCACGGCCAGCAGGATGTTGCGGATCATGTTCTGCGCCGTGTCGTCCTGGAACTGGAACCCACGCCCGAACTTCCAGCCGTAGCCGGCGGGAAACTCGAAGGCATCGAGTACCTGCTCGATCCGTTCGCGCGCGTCTTCCATGGTTGCATCGCCCTCAAGCGATGCCCGGATGCCCAAGGCCGTCTCGCGATCCGTGCGCTGGATGTCCACCGGACCGGTCCGAACATTGAAGCGAACCAGCGAGGTCAGCGGCACCCTGGATCCGTCCGGCGCGCGCAGGCGGATGCCCTGCAGCTGCTCGACGCTCTGGGTGTCCGATTCCTGGAACCGCAGCGTCATGGGGATCTCGCCCTCGGGTCCGCGAAACTCGTTGAGTTGCGTACCCCTCAGCGCCACGGCGATGGCGGTCGCGACATCGGTCGTGCTGAAGCCGTAGCTGCGGGCACGATCACGGTCCACACTGACCGCTACCTCGCGGGTTCCTGCCCCCGCTTCGCTGCGAACGTCGCGCAGCCCGTCGATCTGGGACAGGGCGAACATCACGTCTTCCGAAAGGGCCACCAGGCGCTCCGAGGATTCGCCCAGGAGGGAGATCGTGACGCCCTCGGCGCCGGCTGCCCGCTGTTCGTCGAAACTGGGTTGTCCGATGGCGATCTTCGGCAGCCCTTGCTCGATCGCTTCCTTGATCTCGTCGGTCGGCCGGGTGGCCTGTTCCTCGTCCACCAGGAGGATGCTCGACTGGGCGGTGCCGTCTTCGTCGTAATAGGTATAGACCTTGTTGATGTCGAGTTCCTTCGCGTTGGCGTACAGGTAGTCCTCGATCTTGTTCACTGCCGGGCGGATCTTCTCCAGTGGATATTTCCCGTCCAGGTTGTAGCGCAGGAACAGCTCTCGATCGAAGGTCTCCGGGAACATGTCCGTCTTCACCAGCGACAGGGGGATCGCCCAGCTGGCCAGGATCAGGAAGATCCCACCCCACGCCCACCAGCGGTGCTTCAGGGTCCAGTCCAGGAATCTGGCGTAGCGCTGCTTGAATCGCTCGATTCCGGCGGTGCGTCCGTTGCCGCCCGGCGATCGGACCCGGGTCGCCACGAGCGGGATCAGGGTCTGGGCGATGATCAGCGATGTCGCCAGGGCGATACAGATTGCGGCGGCGACATGCTGCAGAAAGATCTTGATCTGGTCCATTTCCCCGAAAAGGTTGGGGAGAAAGACCGCCATGGAGGTCAGGGTCCCGGCGAGGACCGCAAGACCCACCGCGCGAACTCCCCGCACGGCTGATCCGACCGGGTCCTTCGGGGTGTTCTCCCGCTCGGTGAAAATGCTCTCGCTGATGACGACGGCATTGTCCACCAGCATGCCGACGGCGAGCATCAGCCCCATCATGCTGAGAATGTTGAGGGTCAGTCCCAGCAGGTACATGGCCCCCAGGGTCACGGTGATGGAGATCGGCACCGCCAGCGACACCATCAGCGTGGTCGACCAGCTGCGCAGGAAGAAATAGAGGACGATGAGCGAAAGGCCGGCGCCCAGGAGGCCCGCGTTGAGCAGATCGCTGAGGGAGCTCTTCACCCCTTCCGCCTGGTCCTCCAGGAAGAACAGGCGAATGCCCTGCATCTCACGGCTCTTGCCGGCCTCATCGATCGCATCGAGGACCCGCTCCGCCACCTCGACCAGGTTGCTGCCCCGCTCCTTGAATACCTGGAGACCCACCGCATAACGCTGATCCAGGTGCCGCTCATAGGTTCGCTCGCGGGGCTCGGCGGTAATCCTGGCAATATCGCTCAGCCGGGTGCCGCGCCTATCGATGACGAGGTTGCGGATCGCATCGACCGACTCGAACTCGCCGATCGGGTTCACCCGGTAGCGCAGTGCCCCGTCGGAGATCAATCCCGCCGAGGCAGCAAAATTCGATTCGCGCAGCAACTGATTCAACTGGTTCAGTTCCACGCCGTGCGCCTCGACCAGGTCGGCGTCGAGTTCGATGCGAATTTCCTTCGGTTCCACCCCCTGAAGATCCACCCGCGCCACGCCGGGCAGTCGCTCCACCGGGCGCACCAGGTTGCGGGTCAAAAGTTCATAGGACTCGGACAGGTCCCGTTCGCTCGAGATCCGCAGCGTGAGCACCGGTTGATCCGAGGTATTGAACTTGAGCACGTTGACCCGCCGCAGGTCCGACGGCAGTTCATCGCGGATCGCGTCGAGGCGTTCCCGGGCCTCCACGGCCTTGACCGCCAGATCCGAACGCCAGTCGAAGGCGATGAAGATCTGCCCCTCGTCGGGTCGCGAGCGGCTGTTCATGAACTGGATGCCCTTCAGGGTGGCCAGGGCCTCCTCGGCCGGCCGGACCAGCGACCGCTCCACTTCCTGGGGCGTGGACCCCGGATAGGGCATCTGGATGAACAGGAACGGAAAATCGACGTCCGGAAACAGCTCCAGCTTGAGCAGGCGCCCGGAAATCGTGCCGAGGACCAGCGCCGACACGAAGATCATGACCGTCGCGACCGGCCGACGGATGCACCACTCCGCAGGCGTCATCGCGAGTGCTCCGGTTGCGCCTCCGGAATCTCGACCGGCCGCCGCACCCCGCGGTCAAGCAGATCGTAGACGACCGGCACGACCACCAGGGTCAACAGCGTCGAAACCAGCAGGCCGCCAATGACGGTGATGGCCAGCGGCGAGCGCACCTCGGCGCCCTCGCCAATGCCCAGCGCCAGCGGCACCAGGCCGAGCGTGGTGGTCAGCGTGGTCATCACGATCGGGCGCAGCCGCGACCGGCCGCCCTCGATGATGGCAGCGCGCTTGTCCATGCCCTGCTCGCGCAGCTGGTTGATCAGGTCGACCAGCACGATCGCGTTGTTGACCACGATGCCGGCCAGCATGATCAGGCCGATGAACACGATGACCGATATCGGGGTCCCGGTAGCAAACAACGCGAGCACCGCCCCGACCAGTGCCAGCGGCACCGACAGCAGGATCACGAACGGGTGGATCAACGACTCGAACTGGGAGGCCATGACCAGGTAGACCAGGAACACCGCAAGACCCAACGCAAACAGCAGCGACTCGAAGGAAGCGTCCATTTCCTCGCTCTGTCCGGCGATCTGGGATTTGACGCCGTAGGGCATCTGGACCTGCTCGAGGACCTGTTCGGCCTCCGCCACGGCTTCCTTCAGGGTCCCGTAGCGCAGATTGGCGGTTACGATCGCCGCCCGCTCCTGATCCACGCGATTGATTTCGCCCGGACCCTCCGTAGCCACGATATCGGCAACCGAGGCCAGCACGATCGGTCGATCGCTGGCCGGATTGACGATGAGGTTGCGCACATCCTCGACCGAAGACCGGTCGGACTCTTCCGCCCGCACCAGCACGTCGATCTTGCGATCCCGCCAGCTGTAGCGGGTCGCAACCTCACCGCGCAGCTTGCGCACGACCTGGTCGGAGATCTGCTTGACCGTCAGCCCCAACGCAGCGGCCCGCTCCTGGTCGAAGCGAATCTGGATTTCCGGATGTCCGGCCTCAAGGCTCGACTTGACGTCGGCGAAGCGATCGGAACTGCCGAGGCGAGCCGCCACCTGCGAAGATACGGCCTTGAGGCGGTCCAGGTCATAGCCGAGAATCTCGATCTCCAGGGGCGTCTCGAAGGAGAACAGCTGCGGTCGGCTGAATTCCGCATTGGCCCCGGGAATCTTGCGAACCGAGGAGCGCAGGGCATCGATGGCCTGCCGCTCGACGGCGGCGTCCACGCCGTCCAGCACCACCAGCAGATCACCGATGTTCTCGCCCGCCTCGGTGGGGTTGGCGTCGATCCGGTTGCCGGTTCCGGAGACCGCGTACATGTCCCGGATGACCTCCACGCCGTTGGCTTCCTGCTGAATCCGCGAAACCGCCCGATCGGTCACCTCCAGCGGCGTTCCCGGCGGCAGCTTCAGCTGCATTTCGAAGCGGCCCTGGGCCAGCGACGGGATCAGCTCGGCCCCCAGCTTTGGTGTCAACCAGGCGGCACCGCCCAGCGCCGCGAGAGCGGCCAGCACCACCACGGCGCGATGGCCCAGGGCCCAGGGCAGCAAGGCCACATAGACCCGCTGAACCGCGCTGAACAGCCGGCCGACACCGCCCGCGAGGGGGCGCAGGAGCAAACCCATCAGACGACCCAGCAGGGCACCCAGATAGAGGAACGCTGCGGCCAGCACCTCGGGAATCCCGTTCAACGCAAAGCGGCGGGCACCGCGGACGCTGCGACCGAGCCTGGTACGCGGATCGCGGCTCTGGAACGATTCTTCCGGAAACGCGACCGGCGACCGGACCTTGAGCGAGGAAAGCATGGGAATCAGGGTGAGCGCCACCGCCAGGGAGACGACCAGCGCGAAAGTCACCGTCAGCGCCTGGTCTCGGAACAGCTGCCCGGCGATGCCTTCGACGAAGATCAGCGGCAGGAAT
>JAWVZU010000079.1:0-13976 GCA_033722075.1 Lysobacterales bacterium | reverse complement strand
TCTACTGCGGATTGCGCGGTTTCACGAAGACGCTTTATGAAGAGCTCGAACTCAAGTGTACCGGCATGGAGTTTGCCGTCGAGATGATCGTCAAGGCGTCGCTGCATCGGGCCCGCTTCGGGCAGGTGCCGGTCACGCTGCACCGGGACGCGAGAGTTCAGGACGTGCCTCACCTGCGCACCTTTCGGGACGGTTGGCGAACCCTGCGGTTCTTTCTGCTGCATAGTCCGCGCTGGCTGTTCTGGGTGCCGGGGATGCTGCTGATGCTGCTGGGCGTGCTGGGCTATGGACTGGCGCTGCCGGCCGTGCAGATCGGAGACGCCGTGCTCGGCGTGCATACGCTCCTCGTGGCCTCGCTGGCCCTGCTGCTCGGCTTCCAGCTCATCACCACCGCCGTTTCGGCGAAGCTCTACGCATTGCAGACCGGTATGCTTCCACCGGACCCCGACTTCGAAAGCTGGCTGGCCCGGGTCGGCCTGGAGCACGGCCTTGTCGTGAGCATGCTGATCTTTCTCGCCGGGGTTGCCGCCATCGGTGTGGTCGGGTGGCGCTGGTTCCAGGCAGACTTTGGTTCCCTGGATTATCCGGAATCGATGCGCTGGGTGATTCCCGGAGTCACCGCCTGCGCGCTCGGGTTCCAGGGGCTGTTCACCAGTTTCTTTCTCGGCGTGCTCCGCATAGATCACCGATGACCGCCCGCGACGCACGCTCGTCGGTTGACAACGATCGATGGGAGGCCGCCTATCTTCGCTTCGAAACGCCCGAGGAGGAGCGTGCAAAGTTTCGGGGCCGCCTGCGTCGACTGGGCGCCGAGGACTGGCCGCGCTCGGAACGGATCGCGGACCTGTTCTGCGGCCGGGGCAATGGCCTGAACGCACTGACGTCATTCGGCTTCGAGAATCTGACCGGTATCGATCTGTCCGGTCACCTCCTGGCTCAGTACGACGGACCGGCGGCGACCCTACAGGCGGATTGCCGCGAGACCGGATTGCCGGACGAGAGCTTCGACCGGGTGATTATCCAGGGCGGGCTCCATCATCTCGTTGAACTGCCGGACGACCTGGACCGCACCCTGGCCGAGATCCACCGACTCCTCGCACCCGGTGGGCACCTAGTCATCGTCGAGCCGTGGCTCACGCCGTTCCTGCGTTTCGTTCATTTCGTCATGGTGCAGCCGCTGGCCCGAAAGGCGTGGGACAAGCTGGACGCGCTGGCCGCCATGACCGAGGAGGAGGCGACGACCTATTACCAGTGGCTCGAGCGCCCGACCGAGATCCTCCAGCAATTGGATTACTGGTTCGAACCCTTGGTCCGCCGGCGCCGCCTCGGCAAGCTGGAATTCGTCGGCCGCCGCCGCCCGGAACCCCGCACAACTCGCTGCGTGCCGTGTCCGAGCAACGATTCTCGCTGACCCGGCCTAATAACCCTTAAGTCCCCGACAGTCTGGACTGGCCGCCCCCGGCCGAAGTTACAGATAGCGAACATCACGGATGGCGAGATGACAGGGTTCCTGCTCGAACAGGAATCCAGCCACGACGTGCAGCCGGGTCAGATCTGCGTCGGCGAATTCATCGAGATCGATGGTGTACTTAGTCCACTCGGACTCTGGTTGCAGGCGGACCTTGCGTTCCGTGCCGTCATCGGGATCCTCGGCGTCCTTGAGGACAACCTCCACCGACGGGCATTCGCCAGTGCGCTTGAGCTCCAGCTGGATCTGCCGATAGTCCGAGAAATCGAGACCCTGACGCTCCTCGGTCGGGCTGATACTACCGGTTCTGGCGTAGATGAACGCCCAGGGTTGTCCCCCGGCATAGTTGATCACGAAGGCGCGTTGCTCCGGATCAAAACGGCCTTGCGTGATGAAGAAGCATTCGTCTGCGAAGCCGGGGCAGGCGGGTGCAGTAAACAGTCCCACCGAATGCATCGCCGGGAGACCGTTCTCGAAGATCATGTCGAATCCTCGTCCATCGCCCCTGCGGAAGATCGGCATGTCCGCGCCGTCCCCGCCCTGTTGAACGGCCATCAGCAGGGCGCGTCCGGTGGTCAGGAGGTGCTCGTATTCCTGGAGCAAAGGCTGGGAAACAGACGCCTTCAGCAAGGCTGCCGTCTCACCGCTGGCCAGTACTTCGCCGTAGTATCGCTGGCCGGCAAGTCTAGATTCGCTAACTGAATCGCTGTCGCTCTCGAATGGGTCACCCCAGAGCAGGACCGGTTCTTCCTGGAAAAAGATGAACAGGCGCTCACCGAGCCGGGCTTCATAGGTGATCGAGAGATCCCGCAGTCGGTTGTTCATGTCCCGTTCCAGGTTACTGATGCGATCGACGGTCCGGTAGTAATCGAACAGGAGTCTCTTGGTCCGGGCCTCGCTCAACTGACTCATGAGTCCCGAGCTTTCCAGTCCCCTGTAGGAGCCAAGGTTTGGGACAAAATAGACCTGGCGCTGGGCGGTGTTTATTGCCCGCGAGGCAAGCCTTACCAGCTCACGGTCGAGCCACGACGCCATGGACTCCGGGCGGGCATCGCCAATCGAGTACAGGACGCCTCGAGCTTCCAGAAAGGCGGCGACCCGATCGCGCTTGAGTTGTTCCAGGCGCTCGATGTCACTGGCGATGTCATCGGCGATGGCCTGCAGGTAGCGGTCCAGATCTTCCTGGGCCTGCTGACTCTCCCACCACGCGTCCACCTGCAGCGCCAGCAGGATGCCGACGATCACCAGGCCGATCTCGCCCAGGGCGTAGAACGTGTATCGACGAAATTCCCGATTCATGAAGGCGCGGTGCTTGAACCAGCGATAGATGAACATTGATCGCGAGTATACGGCAGACAAAAACAGCGTGTGCGACCGGACAGGTCGGTGCTGTCTGCTATGACTCGTAGATCGCCCTGAACCTTGGATCCTCGCGGAGGAAATCCCATTCGGGATGGAACCGCAGCCAGGCTTGCGAGGGATACTGGGGCTGTCCCACCCTCGTTTCGAGTTCGCTGATGGCCGGGTCACGTTCACCCAGCATGGCCCGGACTCGCAGGCACTCGACGTGGAAGGTCAGACCATGAACCTGGTCTTTCTCCTTGGGGAGGATAGAGGTCGCTCGTTCACAGGCGGCCCGGGCTTGGTCGGCGTTGCCGAGGCGCGCCTGGGCCAGCGCGGTGAACAAGGACGGCCAGCCGTAATTCTGTTTCTCCTGATCGGTACGGGCAGTGCCAACCAATGCCGCCTGCCATGCATCGCGCGCCGATTCCATGTCACCGGCCATTGCATGGAAAATGCCCTCATAGTATTCGGGCATTCCCAAGGTGACCAATTCCAGGATCGCATGGCCGCGCTCGATCGCCGCAAGACCCGCTTTCGGATCTCGGGACATCAGGGCCAGTTCGACTCTTGCATAGGCGTCGTACCAGTCATCCAGTGGCGGATGAGCGAGGTAGCGCTGTGCGGCCTCGGTCGGACCATCGGCTTCGAGCAACAGCAGCCCGATCTGCGCGGAGAGTCTGCGGTCATCGGGAAAATTGCGATCGACGACACGAACCAGCTCCCGACCTAGCGGCCAGAACCGGGCGTCCCTGACCGTCACGAACTCCTCGATCAGCGGCCTGGGATTCCCCGGATCGAGGCGACGCGATTGGGAAAAGGCCCGCACGGACTCGCGCCAGCGCCCCAGGCGACGCAGGGTCAACCCGATGTCGAACAGAATGCTGGCATCGTTCGGTCGCTCGGCGCGTGCAGCCTGCAGTTGCTCCAGCGCGGCCGCGTAATCGTTGGAACCTCGATAGTGATACTGGGCCAGGGCAACCCGGGCCTCCGCCAGATCGGGCTGTAGCTCGAAGGCCCGATCGATCACCTCCTTCATGGCGGCCAGCCGCTTGGGCGTCCGATCGATAAACCAGTATAAGGAACCGTGGACCCGGGCCAGCAGCGCGTAGGCCAGGGCGAACTCCGGGTCGATACTGACGGCCTCCTCGAGCAGCCTCTGTGCCTCTGCGTCTGCGTCGTCGCTGGCCAGGGTGGACCGATTCAGAATCTGCCTCGCCTGCAGGTAGAGATCGTAGGCGGCGATGCTATCCGTGGGCGACTGACTCAGGCGGGAGGACTCTTCAGGAGACAGCTGTGCACCGATCTCGCGGACAATGTCCCGGGCAACAGAGGACTGGATCTCGAAGATGTCCTCGAGCTCGCGGTCGAAGTTCTCGGCCCATAGGTGCTGGTCGGTTCGGGCATCGATGAGCTGCGCGGTGACCCGGACCCGGTTACCGGAGCGGCGCACGCTGCCTTCCAGTACGTGCGAGACGCCGAGGTCTCGACCGACCTGCCGGATATCGACCTGGTCACCGGCATAGCCAAGGACCGAGGTCCGCGAGATCACCCGCAGATCTTCGACCTTGGTGAGATAGGTCAGGATGTCCTCGTGCACGCCGCCCGCGAAGCCCGCATTCTCTGCGTCGGAACTGAGGTTCTCGAAAGGCAGTACGGCGATGGACTTTTCACTGTCAGGAATCGCCGGTAGCCCGGGCTCGACGCCCGCATCCTGAACCGCTGATGGACCAATGGCTGGCTCCGGCTTGCGGTCCGTCCGCGACCAGTCGAAAGCCAGCATGCCCATGGCCCCCAGCAGCAAAACGATGGTGATGACTTCCAGACGTCGGGCGGTGAAGTGGGTGATGGAGTCTTCGCGAGTGACTTCAGATTCTCGTTTGATGCCCTCGGGCGTGATCTCGTAGGCCCAGGAGAATGCGACCACCAGCGGCAGACCCACCACCAGTGCAGCCACGAACAGCTTGAGGATCCAGGCCGGCGCAGCGTAGATCTCGATCAGTACCTGGAAGATCTCCACCAGAAGCCAACCGGCGACCACGTAAGCTGCCGCCACGCGGAACACGTTACGTCGTTTCAGTTCGCTGAACAGGTTGCTCATGGGCGGAAGTATAGTCGCAGCGCTTGCCCCCCCGGGGTCAGCGCTCCAGGACCACCTCGTCGGGCTTCTTCAGTGCGCCCCAACCACCACCGTTGAGGTAGATCTCACGCTGACGCTCGACCTGCTGTGCGTTGCGCGCCAGCAGTTCGTTGTACTCGGGCCGTTCGGAGAGCCTGCGGAAGACCGCGTCGACGTGCAGGCCGGAATTCGAGTCACCGTTCGAAAGCCAGAAATCGGCGCGCTCCACGGCCTCGTCCAGGCGTCCGTCGACGATCGTCACCAGCACGACGTTGTACCAGGAACAGGGGCACAGGTAACTGGCCTTGATCAACTCCTCGAGTCTGGATCGGCATTTTTCCATCATGCTCTCGACGGGCTCGTCCCGGCCCACCCTGCGCAGGCTGTCGATAAGGAAAGGCTTGCACTGCTCCCGCCAGGGAATGTCCCGGGAATCGAGATATTCGACTTCACGAGCAACGAAATCCCTCAGCTTCGCTTCGCTGTCCTCGCCGGGGTGCACGGCGTAGAGCTGACGGCCGTGCTCCACCCAGTGCTCATTGGGGTCGTCGCCCTTCAGCTGTTCCGCGACGATGGCTTCGGCACGCTCGAAGTCCTCCTGATGCAAGGCCGCACTGAACGGGGTGTGAGGGTCGTCGGAAGCAGTGGCCTCCCGATACAGGCCGAGGCGGATGAACCCGGCCTCTTGAGCGCGGGAGAACCACTCATCGCCCGAATTGGTCTCCATGGCGCGCTCCGTCAGCAGCGTCGCTTCACCGTAGCGGCCATGGAAGCTCAGGTTGATGATCGCCGCCCGGTAAGCCTGCGGATGATCGGGATGCAGCTCGAACATCCGCTCGATGACGCGCTCGGCGTCCTTCGGGCGCCAGAAATTGCGGTAGGCGGCGGCAAGATCCGCGGCGATCTCCAGGCTCATGGGGTCCAGTGCGTAGGCCTTCTCCCGGTCCGCCAGCATGTCCAGGTAGCGCTCTTCGTGATGGGCGATCGAGGCGCGCCAGGTATAAGCGAGGGCGTAGTTGGGGTTCAGTTCCAGGGCCCGATCAAAGGCCTGCTCCGCGTCCTCGTAGCGCTTGCGTCGCAGGTCATGGAAGCCCTGGATCGCGATTGCCTCCGGCAGATTCGGGGCGAGCTCCAGCGCCCTCTCCAGCAGCGGCTCCACAGTCGCGTCGATCTCGTCACGCCCAAAGTCATCTCCGAGCGCGCCAAGCTCCTCGGAAACCAGCCAACTGTGCGCCAGCGCGGCGTGGGCAGGCGCGTAGTCCGGATCCAGCGCGATGGCCTTCTCGAATTGCTCCCGGGCCGCTGCCACGTCCTCCGGCTTTCGCAGCTCCATGCGCTCCCGGCCGATGAGAAAGGCGCTGTAGGCGTCCAGGTCGACCGTGCGCTCGGCATCGGGCACGCGCTTTTCTTCGCCAAGCAGGTGAACGCGTAGCGCGTCCATGATGTTGGACGCGATCTCGTCCTGGATCCTGAAGATGTCCTCGTATTCCCGGTCGTAGGTCTCGGACCAGAGGTGATAGCCGTCCTCCACATTGATCAGCTGCGCCGTAACGCGCACTGTGTCGCCGGACTTTCGAATCGACCCCTCGAGCACGGTGCCCACATCGAGCTTGCGGCCGATATCGCGAATGTCCTCCGTGGTGTCGGCGAAAGCAAAGGATGAGGTGCGGGCCGCCACGCGAAGGGCGCCGTTCTTCGCGAGCAGGTTGAGGATCTCCTCGGCGATGCCCTTGGAGAAATAATCCTGGTCGCCGGCCTCGGAGAAATCGTCGAAGGGCAGCACGGCGATGGAACGGGATACTTCGTCGCCGGCCGCCGCGCCCCTGCCCGCGTCCCCGTTCGGTGGAGCGAGGAAGCGGGACACCCCGAGGAATCCGACCGCGAGGACCAGCACGACGACGATCACGGCGTTGAGCCGGCGTCCCGTGTGGGCGGTGACCGACTGGCTGCGATCCACCTCGGTCTCGCGCTTGATGCCTTCCGGTGTCATCTCGTACACCCAGGCAAACACCAGCACCGCCGGCAGACCGATGGCCGCGAGCAACACCAGCACCTGCAGAATCCAGCCCGGCGCGTCGATCACCTCGAGCGCGAAATCCGCGATCTGAAGCAGCATCCAGCAGACCAGCCCGTAAGCAATGCCCACGCGCACCACGTTGCGCCGCTTCAGCTCCGTCCAAATGTTCGCCATGGGCGGGAGTCTAGCGCACTTCGTTGGTTTTCGGACCCGGAGGTTGCGCGCCTTCGGCGCATCATCGACCGAGTCCTAGCCGCGCCATTCCGCAGGTTGCTCGCCCCCGGGGTGATCGCTAAGCTCTGCGGCTGTCATCCGCGGCGTGCGTACCCTTGCAGATTGAACAGATCAAAGACCCGGATTACTGGCGCAAGCTGATTCCCGGCCTGACCGTTTCGGAAGGCGGGGAGGCCATGGCCCCGGCTGAGGTTTCGACCGGGGCGCGTGATCGCGAGCAGTTGATGCAGGAAGGGTACGTTCAGTTCGACGGAGCTCTCGAGCGGCGTCAAGCGGAGCGACTGGCAGAAGCGGTGCTGCAGCTGGGTCGCTCGGGCTATCTGCCCCTGTTCGGGTTCATCTACGACGAATTCTGGGATGCCTTCTCGGCGCTGGGCGGACTGCTCCGTTTCGCCCTGGGCGATCAGGTGAAGATGCTGCCGGAATTCTGGGTGTGGAACGTCGATCCCGGCAGGGAAGAGGCCGGCTGGCGTCCGCACCGGGACAAGCAGATCGACACCTTGCTGGCCGACGGCATGCCGAAGTCGGCAACCGTCTGGATGGCCTTGACGGACGCGACCCCGCTGAACGGGTGCATGTACCTGCTTCCCGCCAGCCGGGACAAGGCCTACCGGGATTTCGAGTCCGGCCGGACGCCGGTCGAGCTCCAGTCGGTGCGCGCCCTGCCGGTGCCGGCGGGTTCAGTCCTGCTGTGGAACCAGCGTGTCTACCACTGGGGCGCCCGGAGCAGCCGATTTGCGACCGAGCCGAGAATCAGCATGGCCTTTGAATTCCAGCGGGGCGATGTCGATCCATTTCACGAGCCGTTGCTGCCGGTGCCCTGCCGGCCCCCGTTCGACGAGCGACTGAAGCTCATCGGCAAGCAGATACTCCAGTATCGCCACATGTATTCCTTCAGCGACGAGCTGGCCGAAGCGGCTGTGGCGATGGGCGGCGATACGTTGCCACGCTTCAACCCGGCAGCCGCACCGACCGCCGCTCAAGCACCCCGGCCTCCTGCGCCAACAAGCAACGTCGGCAAACCCGGCCGGAACGACCCGTGCCCCTGTGGGAGCGGAAAGAAATACAAGCGCTGCCACGGCAGACCGGATCGGATGCGTACGGCGTCAGAGTGATTCCCAGCGGTGAGGTCGTCGTGAATACCTCACCCGGCGGCCTGGATATCGGTTCGCGAGAAGTCTTCACCCTTGAACAACAGCGCTTCATCGCACACCAGCGCCAGGGCATAGCTCATGCAATCGCCGAAGTTCAGCGCGGCCGGATGCCTGCCCTTGCCGTAGCGTCGATACGCTTCTTGCGCGACATGCAACTGCGGCAGGTCGAACGGTACGATCTCGGCACCCGCTTCGCGAACGAATGAATCGAGAGCCGCCTCCGCAGCTTCGCCGAACCACCGCGTGAGCACCATCGAGGCTTCCAGCAAAGCTGGAGTACCGATGCGCGGCGTCGGGTCTCGCTCGATCAGCTGCGCGTAATGTGCAGCGTCGGGCTCCCCTGCGAGAATCGCGACGATCGCGGACGTGTCGATGATCACCGCGGGAGGCCGTTCTCGTCGTAGCCGATCGCTTCCTCGGCGGTCTCATCGACTCGCTTCTCTCCTGGCTTGGCCAAGGAGAGTTGCAGCAGTCGCTCGGCGACACCGGAACGCCGACGGGCAGACTCCCGGCGCAGCCGCTGCTCGATCGCTGTACGAACGGAAGTCGTGATGGACTCGCCGGTCAGCGCCGCCAGCTCCCGGATCTTCCTGTCGGTTTCGGGGTCCTTGATGCTGATGGGCATGGTAGAATCATCCTGATCAGGTAGATTCATCCTATCAAGGATCCGCCCGTGTCGCGACTCTGGCTATGCGATGCCGCGATGCGGCCTGGTCAGCGCTCGCGGACAAAGGCCCAGCAGGCGGTCGAGATGGCCAGCGCGATCGCCGAGATGGCAAAGATCGCGTCCTTGTCGGCCACCCGGCTGACGAACAGGGCCACGCCAAGGCTGACCACGAGCTGAGGCAGGACCACCGAGAGATTGAACAGCCCCATGTACAGCCCCATCCGTTCGGCGCGAACCTGCTCGGAGATGATCGCAAACGGCAGGCTGACGATGGCCGCCCAGCCGATTCCGACCACGCCCATCAGGACATAGAGCATCATCTGGGAATCGGCAAGCAGATACAGGCCCAGGTAGCCGGCAGTCATGCAGGCCAGGCAGATCGTGTGGGTCTTGACCGGTCCGATTCGCGCGGCGACCGGATTCAGGATCAGTGCCGGCAGTGCCGCGCCCACGGCGTTCAGGATCAGGAAACTCGCCGAGCCGACCCGGCCCACGTCAATGTCCGACAGGTCCGGGAAAGCCTGCTGCAGATAGGCGATGAGGAAGACGAAGGTTGTCTGGATGCCGATCCAGCTGAAGCCGTGGGCGGCCATGACCTTTCGAAAGCCGACCAGCCCCATCGTGCGGCGATCGCGGGATGTAGCCTTCTCGAGCAGCGCATGAACCACCAGTGCGAGCGTGATCAGTCCGCACAGGATCTCGGCCTGATAGCCTTGCGGCTCGACGCCCATGAGGCGCCGTCCCATCGCATAGACGTCGTAGGCCAGGAAACCCCACAGCGGGCGGATCGCAACCAGGATTGCGAGGAAGGAGTCGTCCGATCCGGTCGCGCCCGAGGTTTCCGCGGGCGTCTGCTGCTCGCGAGGCTCGCTGATCAGCAGCGGGGGGATCAGCGAGAACAGCAGGACCAGGACGGCCCCGGCGTAGATCAGGACGAAGTTGTCGAAGACCGCGCCGACGGCGTAGGCCAGTACACCGAACGATCCGGAGATCGTCTGCATCCATGTATAGCCCTTGGTCCGCTCAGGACCCGGTTCCGTGACGTCGGCGATGATCGAGCGCGTCGGATTGAAGCTGATATTGATCGCCAGATCCAGGCTCAGGGCCACGGCTATGGCAACCCCGAGGATGCCCGGCAGCCCCATCGCCGAGGAAATGACGCCGATGTTCGGCAAAGCGAGCAGCATCAGGGCGGCGATGACCCCGCCGATGAGGATGAACGGACGACGCCGCCCGTTCCAGAACCAGACCCGGTCGCTGATCAGTCCGATGATGACCTGGCCGATGATCCCGGCCAGCGGCCCCGCGGCCCAGACCAGGCCGACATCGTGGATGTCCAGGTGATATTGGGTGGTCAGGATCCAGCTCAGGGCGGAGATCTGCACCGACAGCGCAAAGCCCATCGCCGTAGACGGCAGGCTGATGATGGCGAAGAAGGCGTTGGTCTTGTTCTTCTGGATGGCAAGCAAGGTCGTTGGCCTCTGGTTGTGAGCCCGAGCCTAGGGCACGTCGCCGCCGCGGGCGCCGTCGAGCAGTTCGTACCACTGGCAACGGGTTAGCCGAATTTCAGCCGCCTCGGCGCAGCGGGCCAGGCGCTCCGGCTTGAGCGTCCCGACGATCGGCTGGATTCCGGCCGGGTGGCGCAGCAGCCAGGCCAGCGCGATTGCTTCGACGGCGCAACCGATCTCCCCTGCCAGTCGATCGATGACTGCCGCCAGGCGGGGCTTGTAGTCGGGATCGAACATGCGCCCGCAGTTCAGCGGTGACCAGGCCTGCACCGTCATGTCGTGGAGTCTGCAGAAATCCAGCAGGCCCGCGCTGTCGCCCTGATCGGTCACCGGGGTGTTGACCTCGATTCCGGCGCTGATCATGCGGTGGTGGGTAAGGCTCAGCTGAAGCTGGTTGACCACCAGCGGTTGATCGACAAAGCGCCGGAGGAGGAGAAGCTGGGACGCGCTGTGATTGCTCACCCCGAAATAGCGAACCTTGCCGGCCGAGTGCAACTGGTCGAAGGCCCGGGCGACTTCCTCCGGTTCGACCAGCGGGTCGGGCCGATGGAGCGCCAGCAGATCGATCCGATCCGTTCCCAGCCGCGCCAGGCTCAACTCCACCGCCTTCACGATGTGGTCATGGCTCAGGTCATAGCGCTTGGGACCGCTGTCGTCGGGGAGGATGATGCCGCATTTCTGTTGCACGACGAACTGATCGCGGAGACTGGAGCGGGCCGCGAAGATGCGACCCAGCACCTGGTCCGACTTGCCGAGCGTGTAGATGTCCGCGAGATCGATGTGGTTGATGCCGTGCTCGAGGGCGGCATCCAATACCGATGCAGCCGCCTCCAGGTCCCGGTCACCGACCGGCTGATCATTCCAACTGCCTCCGAAGCCCATGGCGCCGAGGGCGATTGGGGAAACGACAAGGTCGGTCTGGGGCAGCCGTCGGCGTTTCATCGCCCCGGACTCATCCTCGGGCCTCTGGAGGTTCACGACGTCGTCCATCTTGTGTCTCTTGTGATGTTGGGAGGGGGAGTCAGCGAGCCTTGGCCGCGAATGCCGCGGCGGCGCCCAGCAAACCGGGTTGTTCATGGACCGCCAGCCGAACCGGAAGCTTCGCCATGAAATTCTGGAACCGGCCCTTGGCCGTAAAGCGGGTTGCGAATTCGCTGGAACGCAGCTGGTCCCGGATCCGCTGGGAGAGTCCTCCGATCAGCACCACCGCGGACGCCCCGTGGGCCAGCGCCAGGTCGCCGGCGACCGCGCCGTAGCTCAGGCAGAAGCGCTCCAGGGCCGATTTCGCCAGCTTGTCTTCGCCGCTGATTGCGTCCGCCCACAGGTCTGCATCGCTGATCGGCTGATAGGCGACCCCCTCGATGGCTGCCAGCGCGTCCCGGATGTTCGCCAGGCCGGGTCCGGATACCACCCGTTCCGTCGAGACGCGCAGGAACTTCTCGCGCAGGCGATCGAGGATGGAGGCCTCGAGGCGATCCAGCGGTGCGTAGTCCAGGTGGCCGCCTTCCGTCTCCACGACCAGCGTCCGGTCATCCTGGCGAATCAGGATGGCAACCCCGAGCCCCGTTCCCGGCCCGACTACGGTGACCACGCCCTCGGGTGGCACTGGCTCGTCGGGTCCGCAGATATGCTCGAACTGGTCGGGCTTCAGCTGGGAGACCGCCCAGGCCATCGCGCCGAAGTCATTCAGAAGGACCAGGTCTTCGACGCCGAGATCCTCGGCGAGCGTGCGGGTTCGGATGATCCAGGGGCTGTTGGTCAGCTTGATCGTCTCCGAATCGACCTGGGCCGCGATGCAGATGGCTGCGGCCTTCGGGAGCGCCTTGGCGGTCCGCCTGCTGAAGGCCTCCCAGGCGCTGACCAGGCTGGCGTGATCCTGGGTTCGCAGGGTCACGGCCTCGCCGATTTCGGTCGGCTTCCCAGGTCGGATCCGGGCGATCGCAAAACGCGCATGCGTACCCCCGATGTCGACCGAAACGATTTCCCTGGCCTTGCGGCGGCTCATTCCCCGGCCTCGGCACGAAACCGGATCGCTGTGCCACCGCCCGCCGCGAGTACGAGACGCAGCTTCTCGCCGTGCTTTGCGGGCCGCTTTTCGATCTCGATTGCATAGGGGTTGGTGTTCCAGTGGGCGTCGGCGCCATCCCGATAGATCTCGGCACTGAACGCTTTCCCGGCCTCAAGGAAGTCGAGTGGGATCTCGATCTCGCGCGCCTTCTCGTCCGTTATCGCCCCGAGATACCAGTCATTGCCGCCACGCTCCTTGCGCGCGAAGACAACGAAATCGCCGATTTCGCCTGCCAGCGCGCGGCTGTCTTCCCAGTCCACCGGCACGTCTGCAATGAACTGGAACGCGTCGGGTCGCCTGGCGTAATTCTCCGGCAGGTCCGCGGCCATCTGGATCGGGCTGTAGAGGACGACATAGAGCGCCAGCTGCTTGGCCAGCGTGGTCTGCACCCGGTTGTTGTGATCGGGGCCCTTGAAGGTCAGGTCGAAGATCCCCGGCGTGAAATCCATCGGGCCGCTCAGCAGGCGCGTGTAGGGCAGGATGACCGTGTGCTCCGGCGGATTGGGGGTCTCGTCCCAGGCGTTGTACTCCTGGCCCCGAGCGCCCTCGCGCGCCAGCCAGTTCGGATAGGTCCGCCGCAGCCCGGTGTCCTTGACCGGCTCATGCGTGTTGATGCTCAGCTTGCGCTTGGCCGCCTCGCGAACCGAGTGCAGGTGATGGTTGACCATGAACTGGCCGTCGTGCCACTCGTAGTGGGCCTGCCCGACCTCGTCGACGCGCTTGATGTCACCACCGTCCGCGACGTAACCGGCCTTGATCTGCCGCACGCCCCGGTCGCGGTAGAGATCGTAGGCGGCGTCCATCTGTCGCTCGTAATTGGTCACGCTGCCGGAGGTCTCATGGTGACCGATCAGGGCGACGCCCCGCTCCTTGCCGTAATGCGTCACCTCCTCCAGGTCGAAGTCAGGGTAGGTCTTGGTGAAACTGAATTCGTCGCCGTTGTGAAACCATTCGCCGTCCCAGCCGACGTTCCAGCCTTCGACCAGCACGCCGGGAAAACCGTGCTTTGCCGCAAAATCCATGTAGCGCTTGGTCTCCGCCGTCGTCGCACCATGGTACGGCCCGGAACTCCAGGTCTTCGTCCCGAGGTGCATGGCCCACCAGATGCCCACGTATTTGCCCGGCTCGACCCAGCTGACATCGCCCAGGGCATTGGGCTCGTTGAGATTGAGAATCAGGCTGGAATTCAACAATCCGGTCGCATCGGCGGCGATCTGGATCGTGCGCCAGGGGGATTTGAAGGCCCCATCCTTCTTGACCCGAACGCCGCCCGACCAGGGCGTAAGGTTGGTTTCGAAGATCCCCGGCCGTCGCTGGTCCAGGACATAGCCGGCGTAGTCCACCAGGGCGGCTTCGTGAAGGCTGAGATGGACGCCCGAGGGCAGCCTCACCGTCATCGG